>CAMOEH010000054.1 GCA_946612055.1 uncultured Bacillota bacterium
CGGTGATCTTGATCCGCTTCATGAGGGAGCGGTTGGATTTCATCTTGGGCACAATTATCTCATTCCTTATTGCTTTTTGCTTTTCGATGCGAGGATGCTGGAATAGCATTTTCCTTCCCAGAATGGGGCTTTTTCCACATTGATTGGTCCATCTTCAGAGACGATGGAGACGAAGCGGTTCATGACCTCTTCGGCGATTTCTTTGTGGGCCATTTCCCTTCCTTTGAGGACGACGCGGACGTTGACTTTGTCTCCGTCAGCGAGGAACCCTTTGGCATGCTTGGCTTTCGTGCGCATGTCATGTTCCCCGATAGAGATGTGTAGCTGCACCTCTTTTAAGGCAGCGGCTTTGGAATTCTTTTTCGCGGCGCGTTCGGATTTCTGCTTCTCAAAGCGGTATTTGCCGTAATTGAGGATTTTGCAGACGGGCGGATTCGCGTTAGGGGCGACGCAGAAGAGGTCGAGGCCATGGCGAATCGCGAGGTCGTTGGCGGCGCGGGAAGACATTCTCCCGAGATTTTCTCCATCAGGCCCGATCACCATGACTTCCGGATAGCGGATGTTTTCATTGATCGGATCGATGCGCTTTTGCGGGCGGCGGCGGGCATTGGGGTTGAAGTATGCGATGTTCTCATCCTCCTTACCGATAAAAAGCCGGGGCAATCATGCTCCGGCTAATGAAGGTTCAGTTTTGCAACTGTAGCTTCGGGCCAATTCCTTCGGGAATCTGGCGAGTCACCGGAGGGTGGCTGCTTTCTACGTTTTATCGACGTGAATAAATATAACGATTTCCTTTAAGGAATCAAGAGGAAAATGCAAAAAAATCAAAAAAAGACGGCCAAAGAGGTGGAAAGCGCGCCTTCGTTATCGAGCATGATGCGCGATTGCGTTACCGCAAGGATCAAAAATGCGACCCCTAAAAGCAAGAATAGTCCCAAGTTGATATAGACATATAAACTTTCTTTTCTCTTCTTTAGAATTGGGAACAAGAATAAGCAAATGACAAGGAATGTCCCAATCATTCCCAAAGGGAAGCCTAGATTTGTTTTGTCTTCTAGGAAGATATGACGGAAATAAAGTCCTCCAAAGATGGAGCAAATTAATCCTAAGGCGCTAGAAGCAATCAACAAGAGGAGGTGGTAATTGGGATAAAGCCCTTTGTACAGGAAAATGATCGTCGCCACGAAAGAGGCGGACATCAAGACGAATAGCAATATAAAGAGAACGCCAAGCGGAGACATAAATCAATTCTTGCAATAACGCTGATTACGGTCGGTTGGGACAAGAGGATTGGACATTTTGAGAACGCCCCCTTCTAATCCAGGGCGAAGATAATTCTTTTGTAAGCCTAGACGCGATTTTAGTCCAAGCAAGGCGCAGAGTTCATTCGCGCTATAATAACGGCCTTCTTCCATTCTTTCGAGCAATTTCTCAACCAAAGCGTTGGTTGTAGGCTCTTTCTTTAATTGCTGACGGATCAAGGCGTCTACGCTAGAAGAAACCAAAGAAAGCAACACTGCAAATAAAGGAGCGGAATCGCCATTAGAAATGGTCTTATCAAAGGCTTCGGCTATAGATGCCTTTCTTTCATAGAAATATTTTTCTAAGGGGATCGCGTAGAAAGCGCGGTCTTTCTTCCCTAAAGCCAATTTGAATAAATAACGGGCCAAGATGCCGTTTTCGCTAGAATAAGGGGCGATCGCGTAGATTTCCATGTAATAGACGCAGGCTAAAAACAAAGGGGAAATCTCGCTTTTCTTGCCATAAGAAAGAAGGCCTTTCATCATTGCCTCGACGCGGTTATGCATGGGAAGAGGGTGGGGGAAACCTTCGGCTTTCCTGCCTAGACGAGTCGGGACGCCTTCTGGATAAAGGACTTTCTCATATTCTTCGCGGAAAGAAGGATCGACGGGATCAATCTTGCCAATGCGCTTATATAAAGAAACAAGGCCATCGATTTTGGGATTGCCCGTTTCTTCTAAGCGATTCAAAGTCCGGATTTGGCTTGCCGTCAAAACGATGCCTTCATTTAACAAACTGAATTTGACGCTACTAGGGATTTCGATCTTTAAGGGGGAAGCAACAAGAACCGAAAGCTTTCCCAAGGAAAAGGAAATCTTCTCGACGAGATTCAAAATTTCGTGGTTAAGAGTAATCGCTGCCTTATAAGGCTCAATCTGTTTTGCCATCGTTTCTATTTTAGGACAAAAGATTTCGAAAAGAAAGAATGACCCTATATATTTTCCTATATACAAAAACCCCTCCGCGATGGGAGGAGTTTGAGTTTAGAATCTTGCTTTTTCGTCGATGGCTTTTTGAATGAGGGAGAGGAATTCCTCTAAGCTGACATTAGTCTGCTCTTTCTGGCCATAGATGCGATAAGTGACGCTTCCTTCTTCGGCTTCTTTGTCGCCTAAGACAAGCGTATAGGGGATTTTGTTCACCTGGGCTTGGCGTAAGCGATAGCCAAGCTTCTCGTTCTCGTCATTCATCTCGACGCGGATATCGTGATCGCGAAGGAATTTGGCGACTTTCTCGGCGTAATCGTGATGGGCTTCGTTATTGACGGGGAGAATGCTTACTTGAACTGGCGCAAGCCAAGTCGGGAAGGCGCCTCCATAATTCTCGATGAGGATGCCAAGGAAGCGTTCCACCGAGCCGAAGACGACGCGGTGAAGCATGACGGGCTCGACTTTCTCGCCATTAGAATCAATATAGGTGCATCCGAAGCGGTGGGGGAGATTGACATCAAGTTGGATCGTCCCGCATTGCCAGGTTCTTCCCATCGAATCGCGGAGTTTGAAGTCAAGCTTCGGACCATAGAAGGCTCCATCGCCTTCGTTGATCGAATATTCGTGCCCGCTTTCTTGGCAAGCTTTGGCTAAAGCGGCTTCGCTTTGATCCCAGAATTCTTTCTCGCCAATATAATCGTCAGGACGCGTAGACAAGACGATGCGGTAATTGAGCCCAAAGACAGCATAGACTTCGTCGAAGAGGCTCATGATGTTCTTCACTTCCCATTCGATTTGGTCCCTGCGGATGAGGGTATGCGCATCATCTTGGGTGAAGGCGCGAACGCGGAATAAGCCATTCAAGGCTCCGCTAGCTTCATGACGGTGGACGTGGCCTAGCTCAGCATATCGAAGCGGCAATTCCTTATAGGAATGGATGCCGTTTTTATAGACGAGGATCGCTCCAGGGCAATTCATCGGCTTGATCGCATAATCTTCTTCGTCGACCTTGGTCGTATACATGTTGTCTTTGTAATGGTCCCAATGGCCCGAAGTCTCCCATAAGGTACGATTCATCATCGTCGGGGTTGCGATTTCTAGATAGCCTCTTTCGGCGTGGATCTTCCGCCAATAGGAGATCAATTGGTTATAGACGATTTGGCCTTTGGGCAAGAAGAAAGGCATGCCAGGGGCATAATCTGAAAGCATGAACAAACCGAGTTCTTTGCCCAAACGACGATGGTCGTTGGCTTTTCTTTTTTCAAGGATTTCCAAGTGCTCTTTGAGGGCTTCTTCGCTAGGATAGCAAGTCGCGTAGATACGCGTGAGCATCTTGTTTTTGGAATCCCCTCTCCAATAAGCTCCGGCAATCGAGAGCAATTTGAAATGCTTCAAATAAGAGGTATTTGGAACGTGAGGACCGCGGCAAAGGTCGATGAAATCGCCTTGTTCATACATTGAAATCGGTCCTTCGAGCTCTTTGATGTGCTCGACTTTGTAATGGTTGTCCTTGAAGACTTCGCAGGCTTCTTCCATCGAAAGTTCTTTCCTCTTGAAAGGAATGGCTTCTTTGGCGAGCTTTCTCATTTCTTCTTCGATCTTTGGGAAATCCGCGTCCGTGACGACGGTATCCCCGAAATCGACATCGTAATAGAACCCTTCTTCGATCGCGGGTCCAAAGCCAAATAAGCATCCAGGATATAGATGCATCAAAGCCTGGGCCATCATATGGCTGCAGGAGTGGTTAAGCATCTTGAATCCTTCTTCATCGTTCCCGGTGATGAAGGAAATCTCGCTTCCTTCGGGGATAGGCTGATTAAGATCAAGAAGCCTTTCTCCGATTTTGATCGCGAGGATCTCTTTCTTTTTCTCGGGGCAAAGAAGCTTGACGGCATCAAAGCCGATCGCTCCATCGCTTAGTTGCATTTTCTTTCCTTCATAGACGATTTTCATGATTGAACCTCCAATAAAATAAAAAACGCCCTTGCATAAGGACGCCAGTAGACGCGGTACCACCTTATTTCGCAAAGAAAGAGCTTCTCTGCGCGCTCGTGGCTCGATAACGGGATGCATCCGCTTGGCTTATTTCGCCAAGAGCTCGGGAGTGGTACCTCGTTGCCTATAGGCAGGAAGCGTGTCTCCGTCAACGCAACCATAATAATATGCCCAAAAAACAGGCTGTCAAGAATGACGCTACCTCTTGATAGAATTTGCTGAAATTATTTCGTGATTTCTTATTGAAAAAACGCATAATGAATCCGATGAACGGGAAGAAACTTCTAAAAATGGGCTTTGCCTTATTGGCATTAGGGCTATTTTCTTGCACCAATGCTACAAACTCTTCCAATATTGAAACGATTCCCGAGGAGGGAGAAACGATGGAAAAGATCATGCTTTCTTTGAAAATCGATGAGGAAACCGTGGACGTGACTTGGGAAAATAATCCGTCAGCAAAAGGACTATCACGTCTTGCTTCCAATGGCTTGCGCATCGATATGCGGATGTATGGAGGCTTTGAGCAGGTCGGATTGCTAGGTACTTCGTTGCCTTCTAACGATGTCCAAATGACAACCTCTCCAGGCGATATCGTGCTTTATTCAGGCAATCAAATCGTGGTTTTCTATGGTTCAAATACTTGGGATTACACCAAACTCGGACACATCAACCTTTCTCGCGAAAAACTGGAAGATTTGCTTGGAAAAAAGCCCGTTTCCCTCTATATCAGTAAAAATTAAGACAAAAAGATACCGGTAATCCAATATTTTTCGCCCACGCGGGCAAGAATTGTTTATAATACCCACGGTCTAATTTTAAGGAGACACACAAAAGAAAATGGAAAACACCAAAATCGTCAAAGTCTATGGCCGTCAGATCATTGACTCTCGCGGTAACCCGACCGTCGAAGCCGAGGTTACTCTCGCCGACGGAACCGTTGGCCGCGCCGCTAGCCCGTCCGGGGCTTCCACCGGCACCCGCGAAGCTCTTGAACTTCGCGATGGCGACAAAGCCGTCTATGGCGGAAAAGGCGTCCTCAAAGCCGTCAATAACATCAACACCGAAATCGCGAAAGCCCTCGTCGGCGTCGATGCTTATGACACCGCCAAAGTCGATAACATCATGATCAAACTCGATGGCACTAACGATAAGAGCCGCCTTGGCGCCAACGCGATCCTTGCGGTCTCTCTTGCCGCTGCCAAAGCTGCTGCGCTTAGCTTGAAGGAACCCCTTTATCGCTTTATTGGTGGCACTAGCGCCAACACCCTCCCCGTTCCGATGATGAACATCATGAACGGTGGTGCTCACGCCGATGACAACATCGATTCCCAAGAATTCCTTATCATGCCGGTTGGCGCTCCGACTTGGAGTGAAGCGCTTCGCTATTGCACCGAAGTCTTCCATGCCCTTCAAAAGATCTTGAAGAGCCGTGGCCTTGCCACTGGCGCTGGTGATGAAGGCGGATTCGCCCCCAACACTAAGCACGGATCGGATGAAGAAGTCCTCGACCTCATCATCGAAGCCATCGAAGCCGCTGGCTATGAAGCTGGCAAAGACTTCATGCTCGCCATGGACGCTGCTGCTAGCGAATGGGCCAAAGGCGAAAAATCCGAAGATGGCCAAGTCATTTACCATCAACCCAAATCCGGCAAGACCTTCACCTCGGATCAACTCGTCAATCACTGGGTCAAACTTCAGAAGAAATATCCGCTCATCTCCTTGGAAGATGGCATGGCTGAAGGCGACTGGGCTGGCTGGAAGAAACTCAACGAAAAACTTGGAGACAAGATGCAACTCGTCGGAGACGACCTCTTCGTCACCAACACCCGCATCATCAAGGAAGGCATCGAGAAAGACGTTGCGAACTCCGTTTTGATCAAACTCAACCAAATCGGAACCCTTACCGAAACCATCAACGCCATCAAGATGGCCAAAAACGCTGGCTGGACCGCGGTTGTCTCTCACCGTTCTGGCGAAACCGAAGATGTCACGATTGCTGACCTCGTCGTCGCTCTTAACGCTGGGCAAATCAAACCCGGTGCTCCTAACCGCACCGAGCGCGTTGCCAAATACAACAAACTCCTCCCCC
>CAMOEH010000055.1 GCA_946612055.1 uncultured Bacillota bacterium
ATTCAGATCCCCGATGGAAGCGAGTAAGAAAGGGAGCGCGGACATAATTCCTTGTCCAATGCCTGCAGCTAAATTAACAACGGTGGTTAGCCTAGCTCTTTCTTTTTCATCCGCGGATAAGGCAGGAATCATTGACCAATAAGCGATGTCATTAACCGTGAAAACAAAATCCCAAAGAAAATAGAAAATGCCAAAGCACGCGACGAACCACCAGCCCTGAGGCTTTGCTAGAAACATGATAGGAACGATCGTAGCCGTTCCGATTCCGCCCATAAGAATCCAAGGACGGAATTTGCCGGTTTTAAAGCGGACCCTTTCGATGATAACTCCCATGATTGGGTCATTGAAGCCATCCCAAACCAAGGCTAAAACATATAAGACAATAATGACGGTTAATTGATGGTTATAAGCTTCACCGATAGCAAGCAGTCCAGAGGTGTTTGCGTAATTCAAGAAGTTGTATCCGACCAAGGCATATAAGGCGTCACGAAAAATACCAGACCAGCCAAAAATGTGTTTGGTCTTTTTGGGTATTTTGTTTCCTCGATACGTTCCGGCAGTGATGCCGCGATGTTTTTCGGACATGAAAATATCATACACGGGCAACGCAAGCACGCAAGTCGCCCTACTCACGCGCGCTATCCGTGATATAGTTATGCCATGCAAGAAACAGAAGCAAACACCAAAAACACAAATCGAGCCAAAGCGTTCTTCCAATATTTGAAATCGAACGTCATGGTGACCACCAACGGAATGGCGATTGGCCTTTTTGGGACGCTTATCATCGGCACCATCATCAATCTTCTAGCGAAAATTCCTAATTTCCAAATCGTTGGAACCTGGGCTACCGCCATCCAAGGATTGATGGGAGCTGGCATCGGACTTGGCGTTGCTTTAGCCAAAAAGAGGACAGGCGTGACCGTAGTTGCGGCGATGGCTGCCGGGTTCTTAGGCAACTACGCTTTCTTATGGATCGAACACGCCAGCATGAGTGGCTCTCAATTCGGGATCACTTCTTTTCAAGATCCTTTATCTTGCTATATTTCGGTTGTCTTATCTCTGTTAGTTATCAAATATGTGATGCGCAAGAAGACGCCACTAGATTTGATTCTTGTTCCGCTAGTTGGAATTGCTACCGCGATTATTTATTCCCTACTTTTAGCGGAATGGGTTCATTTCATCACGATTGGAATCGGTTATTTGATTAAAATCAGCTTCGACGCCGTTCCTTTGCTGATGTGCATCATCATTTCGACTCTAGTCGGAATGGCTTTGACAGCCCCAATATCCTCGGTTGCCATCTGCGTTGCCATCGGAATCGGCAATGTTCCTTTGGCCGCGCTTGCTGCCTTGATTGGCTGCTCGACCCAAATGGTCGGCTTTGCCGTTCATACGGCTCATGACAACAAATGGGGATCGGTTTTGGCTGTCTTATTTGGCACATCGATGCTTCAATTCAAAAACATCGTGAAAAAGCCTTTGATTTGGCTTCCGACAATTATCGCATCAGCGATATTGGGTCCTTTCGCCATGCTTTTCCCTCTAGATAAATTGGCCGAAGCAGAAACAACGGTAAGGTCTTTATCCGTAGGCGCTGGAATGGGAACAAGCGGTCTAGTTGGCCCTCTCAATTTCATGAGCGAATTCAATTACAACTGGATCGTCATCATCGAAATCGTTGTTTTCTGCGTGATTGCCCCCGCTTTGTTTGTGTTCTTATTTGATTTGCTATTCCGAAAAATCGGCTGGCTTAAAAAAGGCGATTTCTCTCTCCAAAGCGATATTTAATTAACGATAAACAATTTCAGCTTCAAAACGGGTTTGACCATCGACCACCCCTTTGACATAGGTGCGGTCTTCGTTGGCGTAGAGTTCTACCTCTTCCCCTTCTTTTACTTCTTTTAAGTAATTGATCAAGAAGGAGGCCAATCTCTTTTCACGATGTTCTTCCGAACTTAGCAAATCAACAATCATCTCAATGTAACGGACGTTATTAAGGTGGCCATTAAGGTCCACATCGGAATAACGAACGATGCGAGAATAAACAAAAGAGGAGGGACGTTCATTCGTTTTTTCAGGAAGAGGCAACTCGTCTCCTTTGGTTTGGTCCGCGTCGACATCGATTTCGGGCTTCAAAATGGCTCTTCTTGTTTTCTCATCGATCAAGACCCAAATCGTCGAGCATTTGGCCAAGGGGTTTCCTTTGGAATCGTGCAATTCCACATAACGAGGGAAGAAGAACATTTTCCTTTTCCCGGGATAAGTCGAGAGCTCGCATTCATCCATATAGGATGGGGTGTCATAAAACTCGACATAGACACGGGTAAAGACCCATAAAAGGCCTTTATCCATGGTTTTATTTTTTCCTAGCCCTACGTTTTCTGCATCCGCGGTCGCGATGTCCTGGATTAAAGAAAAGAAGGCGGGTAACTTAAGATGGCGGGAAGAATCCACCATCGTCGATTCGATTTTGATGTTTTCTTTTTTCATGTCAATTAGATTACCTTAAGCCTTAATGAAAACCAAATAAAAACGACCTGCAGGTCGTTTCGCTTTTGAATTGGTGGCCCCCGTCGGACTCGAACCGACACATCCTCATCAGATAATGGATTTTGAGTCCATCGCGTCTACCTATTCCACCAGGGGGCCATGCATCACCTTAAGAGGTGCGCGAAACATATTACCACCCAAAGCCAATATTTTCATCGTTTATTTTTCTTAACGCCTTTGTTTTATTTCTCTTTGATTTTTCTAATGCGCGTGCGTATTATGGAAAATTGTATGAAGAAGCCCGTCATTTCCCTCATCTTGATTGGATCTTTTGGTGCCATTGCCGCTTTATCGGGTTCTTTGATTCACCATAAAGGAACAGATTCGGTCGAAGCGGCGGATTATTACGCTTCCATTTCTTTCTCCAAAACCGGGGCGGCTTTGAAGACAGATCTTTTCAATCTAATTAAAAACCCTAGCGTCACCAGCTATAACGGATTGTGGACCGCTTATCGTTCTACCGATGCCCGTAGCGATGGAAAAGTTTGGGATATGTATTCCAACATCACCAACTACACTTTTGGGACCGACCAAGCCGGCAATTATTCTAACGAAGGCGATTGTTATAACCGCGAACATACGATTCCGCAATCTGTTTTCCAAGAAAACTCCCCAATGGTTAGTGATATTCTCCATGTTTATCCAACCGACGCCAAAATTAATGGGGTCCGCAGCAACTATCCTCACGGCGATGCTGCCGATGGCTCAGTGACTTCCAAACAAAAATGCTCCGGCTATACCTTGGTCGGCAATTCGGGAATGAGTGGATATTCAGGCATCGTCTGCGAGCCTGCTGACGAATATAAAGGCGATTTTGCTAGGACCTATTTCTATTTCGTCACCGCTTATCAAGACAAAATCCCTAACTATAGTTACGATTGCTTCGCTAAAAACACTTATCCTTCTTTGGCAGAGCCTTTCCTTACTACCTTTTTGAGATGGCATGAAAACGATCCGGTTTCAACCAAGGAAACCAACCGTAACGAAGCAGCTTATGGTGTCCAAGGTAACCGCAACCCATTTATCGATCACCCAGAAGCAGTAGCAGCCATTTGGGGAACTAGCTCGGGAGAAACCCCTTCTTCAAGTTCCTCTTCAAGTAGTTCGTCCTCTTCCTCTTCCTCGTCATCTTCTGAGCCTTCTTCCTCAAGTGCGCCTTCCTCGTTAACGAGCGCGACCATCGTACCCTCTGATTTCCCAACCAGTTATAGCACCAAAGAAATCGAAACCGCGGATGGTTCTATCAGCCTTTCTATTGCGAACGTCATGAACAATAATGGCGTAATCCAGACCAAAAAAGGCCAGGCCAACGGGATGTGGAATCTCGAAGCTTTGCCTTCCATCGAATCCATTGTAATCAATTACAAAACAAACCCCGGAAACAATAACGTCTATTTTGGCAATAGCGTTTCTCCTTCCACCGCTTCTAATGTTTCCAACTCCGGAAATGCATACACGTATACTCCAAA
Organism: uncultured Bacillota bacterium; assembly: GCA_946612055.1. The sequence goes on from CAMOEH010000055.1 coordinate 4,020, forward strand.
AAGCAATGCGACATTCTTCAAAATCGCCAATAATGGAGATGCCTATACTACAGCCGACTCTATCGTAATTACTTTCGCCTCTGGGAGTTCGTCTTCTTCCTCGTCCTCTAGTTCAAGCAGCGAATCTTCTAGCAGCGAGGACCCAGAAGTTTTAACGCCTGTTTCTCTTTCTGTAACCGGCAGCCTTCCTGATGCAACCTTTGGACAAACTAATTATCAAACTACCGTCAAAGCAAAAGTTACCTATTCCGATGCATCTACGGCCAACGTGAATGCCTCGTTAGGAGCCATTGATTTCAAGACTTTAGGAAGCCAAAGCGTAACTGTCAGTTATCGCGAAAACAACGTCACGGTATCAACGAATGCTCAAATCAAAGTGACCAATGTCGGATCGAATCAAGGCGATTATAAGGAAACCACAACCACCTACGCCTTCACCGCGACTTCGAGTGCGACTTATACCGCTTCCGTCTCTGGGACAAGCGTCAGCAATTCTGGTTACAGCACCTATGAAAATAACGCTATTCGTTATGGGTCTGGCAAGCAAACTGGGACAATCACCATCAACCTCGGGTCGAGCAAAACTCTTAAAGAACTCAAAATAACTGGATATCGATACGGCAGCGACGCTTCTTCTTATCGCATAACGGCTGGATCTTATTCTGGCGACACCACTTGTCCCACCTCTAATAGCGTGACCACGATTGATCTAGGGGAAGTCTCTTCTTCAACGATTACCATCGCTACCATTGCCAATGGCAAACGCTTCTATGTTTCTTCTATTGAAGTCATTACTATCTCCAAAAGCGGAACGCGTTATTTCACCGACGAAGAGCAAGCAAGCGCCTGGTCGACTTATTTCTTAAAGAAAACCCAAGGAGATTGCCAAACCGCTTCAATATGGTCTGATGTCCAGACGGAATTTGACGGGATGAGCGATAGCGCTTCTTCTCATCTACTAAGCGAATTCAAAGAAGGCGGCGCTTATCAAAACGCATATCGCCGTTACATGATTGGCGTAGGGCACGGCAATGTCGATTTCGTCCATGGCTCTTCTTCCGTATTTGCCCCCAACAAGATTTCTAATATTTCCGCATGGAATGTGGTTACCATTGTTGCAATTGCGGCTGTTGGAGGACTTGCAATCTTCTTAGTCCACCACCACCGCAAAATGTCCTAAAATGAAACGAAGGTGAATCTATGAGTCTTATCATTACGATCGGTAGAGAATTTGGTTCTGGGGGGCGCGAATTAGGCCGTCGTTTAGCCGACGAACTCGGAATTGCTTATTACGATAAGGAAATTATTCGGGAACTCCAAAAGAATACGCCTTACTGCCAATCCTATTTGGAAGAAATATCCGAAGATCGCCCCGCTCCGTTGCTTCCGATCCATTATGGAAATTCCCTTTTTCCGACGCACGACCCCTCTCTCCAGCAAGCAATGGACGTTTATGCGGCTCAATCGAAGATCCTTCATGAATTAGCAGAGAAAAGCTCTTGCGTCATCATTGGAAGAGCCGCGGATTATATTCTTCGAGATCTCAAACCCTTCCGCATCTTTGTTTACGCGAATATGGAAACGAAGATGGCTCGTTGCCGGGAAAAGGGCGAAGACGCCAATCTTCCTGACCGCAAATTGGCAAAATTAATCAATCGGGTCAACAATAAACGCAAGCACTTCTACAACTATTACAGCGATCTCAAATTCGGCGAAAAAGAAAATTACGATTTGATGATCAATTCGACTGGAGTCGACATCAAAAAGCTAGCCAAGGATTTGGCCAAATATTTCAAAGATCTCTCTCGATAAGAATTTGCCCGTTTAGGCGGTGCGTGAATAAGCCATTCTGCTCCTCACGGTTTTAGTGTTGACCTTTCTTTGCCTACTAGAGATCCTTTTTGTTCTCCTCGAACAATCTTTGGTATTCAATCAATTTTTCCTTTAGTGCATTGGTATTGATCAATTGAGTTGAATATGTCGCGATTGCAGTTGGAGAAATAGATCGAGAAGAAGCCATTTCTACCACCGCATCGTTTTTGGAAGCGCAAAGAATTATGCCTACGCTCGGATTTTCATTAGGCTTCTTCTCATATCTATCCAAGGCAGCAAGATAGAAATCCATTTTTGAAACATATTCGGGTTGGAATTTATCTACTTTTAGTTCAAAAGCCACCAGGCATGAATAGGATCTGTTATAGAAAAGCAAATCGATATAAAAGTCTTCTCCTCCAACATTGATACGATGCTCTTGTTCAATAAAAGTAAAATCTTTGCCTATTTCCAGAATAAAGTCCTTGAGATTATTCATGATTGCGGCTTTAAGGTCTTTTTCTTTGTAATTATTAGGCAGGTCAAGAAATTCTAAAGAATATTGATCCAGTATTTTTGTATTTGGCAAATCTTCTTCTCCGACAACCGGTTCTAGGCTTTCCAAAGCATTTCCGTTGGATAACAAATATCTTTCATAGTAATGACTTTGGATTTGTCTATTAAGTTCTCTTGATGAGTAATTGTTCTTCACACTGAGGCGGATATAGAATTCCTTCTCTTCTATTGTTTTGGTTCCTCTTAAAATGAGCAAATTATTCGTCCAACTCAATTGTGCGACCACTGCTCGCACTTTTTCATTTTTTGAATATGTGTCATAAAATTGTATCATTTGATACAATCCTCTTTTGCTAAACCCATTTAAAGTTGGGTATTGTTCTTTAATTTTAATCGCAATTTTTGAAATGACGCCATCTCCGTATTCACCGGCGTTTACTTTTTTAGATAGATGGCCTCCTATTTCATAATACATTGCCACCAATTCTTCATTGATTTTTCGATAAACGCTTTGACGATGACTTTGGATGATGCTTAAAATCGCCGAAAAGTCAAATTCTGGTTCCATATTTATTTTTCTCCATTATTTCAAATCGATCCGCTATGTTGCGGCTCGCCGTCCTTATGGACGATTTTCAAACTCCAACCATAAGCAAAATCTCCTTTCGTTGGTTGCGTGCTTTCGAAAGGGGGCATACAAAAAGCCATCACCATAATGAAAACACCGTTTCGCGGTTATCGACTTGGTCCCGTAACCGCCGGTGCTACATCATCCTCGTGATGGCCACATGCTCAATTATTTCTAATCGTAGGGAGCGCGGTGATCCTCTTGGATATGGGAGCGTCTCCGTAGGTGCGACCTCTTCTCCCATGCCCTCATACCACTACTGGGCAATACTTTCCCTATTGCCGCGCCTTAGCACGTAGCGCGGCAGCCCATATGCCCATTGGCCTCGGTGTTCCTGCGTATGTTCGACTTTGCTTTTGGCTAGTTCATACCGCCCGTGGTCTAGATATATGAGCACTATTATTTTAACAGGAAAAATCACTCAAAGATAGGCTTGGGGTTAATGAAGAAAAAGACATCCCACATTAGCAAGATGTCGCACTTTTTTCGATGGCGTGCCCGAGGCGATTCGAACGCCTGACCTTAACCTTCGGAGGGTTACACTCTATCCAGCTGAGCTACGAGCACATTGCTTCAACGAAGCGTTCATAATATTACGCTCTTCCCTTGATTAGGGCAATCTAAGCAATGGCGAAGAAAGAAAAACAGATTGGGAACCAATCTGCAATAAGTTTTGGTGCACTGAATGGGAGTCGAACCCATACCGGTCGCCCGACTAGCTCCTGAAACTAGCGCGTATACCAATTCCGCCATCAGTGCGCATGGAAAACTATATACTCACTCCTTCAAAAAGTCGATAACTGCCTGCATGACCTCTTCGTCATCTTCCTGCAATTTAGAATAATCGATTTCTTTCGGCTCAATCTTCCCTTTTTTGATTTCCCAATAATAGCGTTGGGCGGTCTTGCTCCAATAGGGTTGATGCCCTCTTTCCTGGCACTGATACAAACGGAGATTTTGATTTCCTTTCCACGTTTCGCGGAATTGATCCAGATGGATTTTATAGGGCACGTCATCATCCTTTTCACCCTGAAGATAAAGAACGGGCGTTTTGCAATCGACTAAGTCAACGCCATAATCAATGATGCCCCGCTCCCCATATTCCCGCTTTAATAAGGAAAGCATGGCTTTATGAATCTTTTTAATCGCAGGCGCGTTTTCTTCATAAATCGCAGCCAAGGAACGGAAGCCAGCAAAGGAAACCACTTTGGCAATAGGAAAGCCAGAATATAAAGCCGATAAGGCCAGATAACCACCCCAAGAATGGCCAATCGCATAAACAGGAAGGCCTTCGATATCTTTTTGTTCTTTTAAATAAGCGAAAAAAGCATCCTGATCTTTTAATCCTTGGCCTAATCCACCGACGAATTGACCTTCCGACAACATGCAGCCCGTATTGTCATAGGCGTAAACAAGATATCCTTGCTTTGCAAAATAGGCGATCTCTTGACTATAGGCAGTGTGACCTGCCCCTAAACCATGGAAGAAGATAACAACGCCTAAATAAGGGCCTTTGCCAACGAAATATTTGCCGCCTCTAAGAAGGTTCTTCCCGCTATAAAAGGAAAATGATAGTCCTTCCGCTCCGAAATCTTGCGGATAGGGATATCGCATTCTGGGCGCGCCATCCCCACGGAAAGAAAACGCCTTTCTTAATTGCTTTTTTAAAAAGGCTTCTAAAATCATCTTCGATTATGTGGAAAAAGGAAATGGATGAGGGCGTGGAAGAGTTTTCCGTTGGCCATATCCAAAATCGGCTGGGCAAGTTTTTCTTTATCGCCCAAAGAGCGAAGCGGCAATTCTTTTGTTGCGCGGATCATCATTGGATAGTCAGGATGATCTTTTGGAGGCAAAACTTTCTCTTCAATATAAGACCATAGCTTTTTGCCGATCCAAGTCTCTTCGATATCCGCGATCGTAGAGTTCCAGTCATAAGGACGGGATTTCGGATCTTTTGGTGTCGCGACATGGCGGCCAAGCAAATTATCGAAGTCGTTGTCATAAGAGAGGAACCCTTCTTGAGAAGGAGCATAATAGCAAGGAATTTGATTTCGTCGAGATTCAAACACGTCCGGAGA
>CAMOEH010000056.1 GCA_946612055.1 uncultured Bacillota bacterium
CATCGATGGCGTCCCCTTCGATGGCGGCAAAGCCGATAACTACGAATTGGAACTCGGCTCCAAATCCTTCGTTCCTGGCTTTGAAGAAGCCTTAGTCGGCGCCAAAGAAGGCGAAGAAAAGGAAGTCAAGATCGTCTTCCCAGAACAATATGTTGCCGAACTCGCTGGCAAACCCGCGACCTTCCAATGCAAGATCAAAGCCGTCAAAGAGAAAAAGATCCCCTCTTTAGACGATGAAGCCGTCAAAGATATGGGCATTAAAGACGTCGAAACCGTCGATAAGCTCCGCGAATACGAGAAAGAAGAAATCCTAAAGCGCAAACTCAACGATGCCGAACGTGCCTATTACGAAGCGATCGTCAATCAAATCGTCGAAGGCTCGAAAGTGGAAATGGCCGATGAAGTCATCGCCCACGAAGCAAGCCATTCGGTGGAAAACCTCAAGAAGCAAGTCGAACAAAACGGCTTAAGCTTCGAGCAATACCTCCAAATCGTCGGCAAGAAAGAAGAAGATCTTCTCGCCGAAGCCAAAGTCGACGCGGAGAAAAACATCCGTCGCTACCTCTGCCTCATGGAACTTGGGGCGAAAGAGAAATTGCTCGTCACCTCGGCGGAACTCGATGTCGAGATCGCCAAGATGGCCGATCAATACAAGATGACCGTCGAAGACGTGCGCAAGGCTCTCGGCAACAACCTCGAAGGGTTCCGCGAGAATCTCCAAAACAAGAAAATCCAGGATTTCATCCTCGCCAACAACCATTAAGAGAAAGGGAGCCAGCGCGCTCCCTTCTTTTTTAGCGCTCGTCTCTTGACAGTGCCAATCTCCTCGATATAATGGACTAGCACTCTTGAAACGAGACTGCCAAATTACGAAAGGAGGCTTTCATGCCAAACGAAACCCCCAAAACCATTAATCTCCCCTTGCTTATCACCCGCGGGCTCGTTGTTTTTCCTTCGATGTCAGAAGAAGTGGAAGTCGGCCGCGATTTCTCGATTAACGCCGTCACCGCTTCGAAAGCGGATACCAATAGCCTTATCTTTGTCGTCGCCCAGCGCGATATGGCCAAAGAAGACCTCTCGACTGAGGATTATTTCGAAGTTGGGACGCCTTGCCGCATTATTTCTTATGCCCAGGAAAAAGATTGCCTGCGCATCCGCTTAGTCGGCAGCAAGCGCGTCCGCTTCCTCAAATCGGAAAAGAAAGATGATTGCTATTGGGCATTAGGCGAAGTGATGTCCTCGCTCCATGGCAACCGCGAGGAAGAAATCTCCCTCACCAAGCAAATCGTCGATACGCTTACCAAATCCCCTTCCTTGGGAAGAGATATCCCTCGTAGCGCCATCGCTCAGCTAGGCAAAGGCGTTTCTAGCGAAGATCTTCCGGATATGCTTGCGGGCTATTTGCCGATCACCGTTGCCCAAAAGCAATCGATTTTAGCTGAAGCTAACGTCAACGAAAGACTAAGAATCCTCCTTTCGATTTTGGAACAATCCAAGCAAGAAGCCGAAATCGAAGATCAACTTCAAGACAAAGTCAGGGAAGCTTCCGAAAAAAGCCAAAAAGAATATTTCCTCCGCGAGAAGATGAAAGCCATTAAGGCAGAACTAGGCGAAGACGTCGACTCCGAGCATAGCGAAGAATCGATCAAAGAACGTTTGGAGAAGAATCCATATCCGGAAAACGTCAAAGCCAAAGTCCGCGCGGAACTTCGCCGCTATGAAATGATGCCCGAATCGAGCTTAGAAAGCTCGTTGATCCTTTCCTATATCGAAACCCTCATGAACGTTCCTTGGTATCAAAAAACCGAGGACAACGAGGACCTAGAAAACGTCAGGAAAGTGCTTGATGAAGACCATTACGGCCTCGAGAAAGTCAAAAAGAGAATCATTGAATACCTTGCCGTCAAGAAGATGACGGGCAACCTCAAAGCCCCAATCCTTTGCTTCTATGGCCCGCCAGGATGCGGTAAGACGAGTCTTGGAAGATCGATTGCCAAAGCTCTTGGCAGGAAATTCTTCAAAGCCTCTTTAGGCGGTATTGGCGATGAAGCCGAAATTCGTGGCCATCGCAGAACCTATGTCGGCTCAATGCCTGGACGCATCATCCATGGCATGACCAAATCCGGGGTCATCAATCCCGTTTTCCTCCTCGATGAAATCGATAAAATCGGCGGTTCCTCTTATAAAGGGGATCCTTCTTCGGCGATGCTAGAAGTCCTTGATCCGGAACAAAATTTCGCTTTCAACGACAATTACATCGAAGAACCTTACGATTTGTCGAACGTCCTTTTCATCGCGACCGCCAACTACTTAGAAAACGTGCCAGCGCCTCTTCGCGACCGTTTGGAACTGATCGAAGTCCCTTCTTATACCGAACTCGAGAAGATCAAAATCGCGACGGGTTTCCTTATCCCCAAGCAAATCAAAGCCAACGGGTTAAGCGATAAAGACATCGTCTTTGACGAAGGCTCGATCAAAGAAATCATCGAGCATTATTCGATGGAAGCTGGCGTTAGGCAACTCGAGAGGCTTATTGCCTCGATCTGCCGCAAAGCCGTCGTCGACATCTTGTCTCATCCAGATTTGCCTCGCCCGATTCAAATCGATGCGGAGAAAGTCCAATCTTATCTTGGCGTCGAGATTTTCGAAGGCAGTAAGAAAGAGAAAGAAAACCAAATCGGCGTCGTCACTGGCCTTGCCTATACCGAATTCGGTGGCGATATCCTCCCGATCGAAGTCAATTATTTCCCTGGCAAAGGCGGATTGGTCCTCACTGGAAAATTAGGCGACGTCATGAAAGAAAGCGCGACGATTGCTCTCGACTATGTCCGCGCCAATGCCAAAAAATACGGCATCGAAGACGCGATCTTCCAAAATAACGACATCCATATCCACGTACCCGAAGGTGCCGTTCCTAAGGATGGTCCTAGCGCTGGCGTAGCGATTACGACCGCTATCATCTCTTGCTTGTCCGGGGTTCCGGTTTCTAGCAATGTGGCGATGACAGGAGAAGTGACGTTGCGCGGCAAAGCATTGCCTATTGGCGGGCTTAGAGAGAAATCTTTGGCCGCGTTACGTTCTGGCATCAAGCGCATCATCGTTCCTATTGATAACAAAAAGGACGTCTCCGAGCTCCCGGAAGAAGTGAAACAGAGCTTAGAGATTTCCTACATGAAGTGCGTCGATGACGCCTTGGAGATTGCTTTGGCAAAATAAGATGGCCGCGATCAATTTCCGAAATTCGCAATTCCTGATTTCGGCAGCCGAACCTTCGACCGCCCCGAAATCGCTCCCCGCGGTTTTAATCGTGGGAAGGACGAATGTCGGCAAATCGAGTTTGATCAATGCCCTTCTAGGGCAGAAAATCGCCTTTTCTTCGAAGAAAGCAGGCAAAACAAAATTGCTTAATTTCTTTGAGGTCGACCATTCTTTCTACCTTGTCGATAGCCCAGGGTATGGGTCGACGAGTTACGCGACGATGTCGACCATCCATTTCTCGAAGATGATGGAAGGCTATCTAAAAGAGCCTTCTTTGAAAGCAATCGTCCTCTTGCTCGATTTACGTCGAGACATGGGGAAAGATGATCTCGCATTCCTAGATTATCTAAGAGGATCAAAACGTCCCTTGATCGCGATTTTGACCAAAGTCGATCAAATGAACCAAAAAGAGCTTTCTCTTGCCAAAAAAAGAGCGGAAGCAGCGGGATTAACCCAATATCTTCTTTCCGATCTTTCTAGCAAGAGCCTAGAAAAAATCCGCGCGGCAATCTCCGCCAACGCGAAAGGGTAATATGAAGAAGAGCTGTGCGATATTGCCGTTACTAGGCTTACTTTCATCTTGTTATTTCC
>CAMOEH010000057.1 GCA_946612055.1 uncultured Bacillota bacterium
AAAATCGGCGAAGATCAACGCCATCCAATTATTAAGCGTGACGAATTTATTAGACCTTGAATATGTTTGCCTTGAAGGGAAGATGTTAGAATTCGGCCCTCGTTATCGCGAATTGATTTGCCGTTATTACCGTCAATATGACGCTAACCGCAACACGGCCCAGATTCTTTTCTCTTCCTGCGGGCATGACGCGAATCTATTAGGGGCGATTTACCAAGCAAGCAATATGTATTTCCTCGACGAATTCGTTAAGCTTGCTGGCAAAAGGACTAACGCGAAGGACAATGGAATCAAAGACTTTTTCGGAAAAAACATCTGAGCCATTGAAACTTTCAATCCAGGATGTCTCTTCTGAATACATAAACAAGAAAAAAGAACACACGATTGCTTTGAGGCATATTGATTTGGATTTGCCAAAGGGAAGCATCACGGCGATTCTAGGACCTTCGGGGTGTGGCAAAACCACCCTTCTTCGTATCATCGCTGGTTTTCAAGATTATGGTGGATTGATCCTTTTGGATGGGAAGAACATTGAAGATGTTCCGATTCAAAAACGAGGCCTTCATTATATTTCCCAAAACCGCGCTTTATATCCAAGGCTAACCGTATTTGATAACATCGCTTTTCCGTTACGCATGAATAAAACCCCAATTGATGATATTCGACAAAGGGTTCATGAAATTGCAGATGTTTTTGATATTGAACTGCTGCTAACGAGAAAGCCCCGTCAATTATCTGGAGGCCAGCAACAAAAAGTTGCCTTGGCTCGCGGCATTGCTAATTTCGCCAGCTTGTTTCTTTTGGATGAAGCTTTTTCCGAACTTGCTCCATTAGAAAAAAGAAACATTTGGAACACGATCTTAGATATTAAAGAACGATATGGTTCTACCTTTCTTTTTGTAACCCATGACCCAAAGGAAGCAAGTGCGATTGCCGACTGCCTTGTGATTATGGATAAGGGACAAATTCTCCAGAAAGGAAAGCCATCTGAGATTGCTTCCAATCCTCTTAACAAAGAAGTTATGGACATCATGGGAGGGTTTGGCCAATGAGCAGATTCTATGGCGAAGACGCTCTCCCTCGTCTATTGAAGAAGAGGCGGATATGGATCGTTGTTTTGATTTGTTCCCTCGTTGCTTTTGCGGGTGTCGCAATTTTGTTTTTCTTCCTCGCCAATAGGAAGAACTACCTGCTCATAGAAATATTGGCCATCATTATCAGCGTCTTGCTGCTAGGTTTTGCCTTCTTTATCGGAACCTATATTTTGCTTTCCATTCGAAGGAGGATGAACTTCCTTTCCTTAATTACGAATTCCGAGGAAACAATTTGCGAAGGCCCATTTTCTTTGGTGGAAGGGATGCGTTATTGCGAAGGAATCCCTTTTTGCAGAGTTGAGATAAATCCTGATGGCAAATTGCGTGAATTTTTTATTGAAGAAGCCTTTAAAAACGAAGCAAAAGACGCAAAAAGCGTGTATTTACGCAATGGCTTCATTGTGGGCGTCGAAGAAAAATGAAACGGTCTATTAAGGAACATTTGCTTCGTTTTGGTTGGGGTTATGCAGCCATTGCTTTGATTTCCGTTTCTGGATGGCTATGGGCAATTCCAGCAAAAATCAGTCCAAAAGCCCAGGAAATAATTGGCATCTTTCTTGGCGCGAAATCCGTAAACGAAACTCTGTTAAAAGAAGAATCTTTCAAAAAGGCAGACTCCTCTCTTCTTGAGGTTAATCTTTTTGTTCAAAGCCCAGAAAACTATTATTTCGGTTCCTTTTTTCAAACGCAGGGCATCCAATCTAGCGACATCTTTGTTCTCCAAAAAGAATCAATCAGCGAAGACAACATTCGAGCCTACTGCTCCTCCTTTAAAAACGAAGATTTGGAAAGCCTCTTCCAAATCGGAAGCGAAGACTTGCTTGCTGTCAAAGGAAAGGCATATGGAGTCAAATTGCGTACGGAAGAAGGCGGTATATGGACTCGCGCCCTTTCTTTAGAAGACGAAAAAGAAGGGGACTATTATTTGTTCTTTAATCGCAGGTCTCGTAATTTTGGCGATTTCTATCAATATGATGGCAAGCAAAGTTATTCCGACCACGGCCTAGATGTGTTGGATGCTCTATGGGAAGGTGGGATCAAACGATGAGAAAGCCTTTTAAGAAAGCAGACAAAGATCTGACGATTGAGGACATGCCTCATAATCGAGTAGAGGTTTGGGTGGATATCATTAAGCAGCGGTGGGAGATTTTGCTTTATCTTGGCTTGCTCTTTTTGGCCTTTGCTATTCCTTTGATTGTCACTTCAATTGCTGACAACATGATTCGCGTCTCAGTTCTTAGCCCAATCGAAGACGAAGCCCAAAGAAGAGTTACTGCTTTTGGGCTAGATGCGATCTTCGCGGGAATTGAATCTATCTGCATTCTCTTGCTTTGTTTGCCCTTTTCGGGAGCGTCTAGAATTTATCGGCTTTTATGCTTCTATGAAGGCTTTTCTTTCCAAGAAGATTTTTGGAAAGGCGTGAAACAAAATGTCGGGCAGACGTTTTGGCTATTTCTTTTCCTTGCCATTGCATTCTTTACTAGCAAGATTTCGATTTCCTATCTTTTTTCGAGTGGAAATAACGACTTCCTTTATACCATCCTCTTCTTCCTTCCTGCAGCCTTGTCCCTTCTATTGCTTTTGCCAATAACGATGCTTCATTATGCCGAAGTTCCAATCTATGCCAATTCATTCGGGCAAAACGCGAGGAATGGCTTCTATTTTTATTTGAAAAGCGGATTCACGTCCCTGCCGTTTTCTCTTCTTTTAATTGCTCCTTTGTTTTGCTGTTTGATTCCACTAGTCGGCGCGCCAGCTGTCACGATTGGTTTATATTTCTTGGTTTATTTGCCGCTAGCTCTTCTTGCGTATTTGCTGCATGACAATTGGGTCTTCGACCGCTTTTTAAATAAAGAAAAACACCCCGATATTTTTGATCGAGGTGTGTATCGAAACAAGAAAGAAGATTAACGTCTCTCTCCAACATGGAAGAGATGGTAATAATAGATTGGCATTGCGCTCCAGCCGTGGCATAAGCTGCCGGCATTATCGAAAGCAGGATAGCCTTCTTCGGTCTCGTAGAAAGTGGTGGCTCCATCATCGAGCATCTTTTTATAAGTAGCATCGATATCAGCAAGAATCCAATCTTGATAAGAAGGCGATACTTTTAACAAGGCATCATATAAGAATGTTTTCATTGAAAGCGTAATTGGGGTCATGTCGCTTTCTGGTTTGATTAGTTTTTCGGCAAGAATTTTCGCTTCTTCTTCGTTTGGAGCAGAAGCAAGGATAGCAAGAGCATTACCTAAAATTGATGTGCTTCGATCATCTTCGGCCATGTAATAAACGCCTTTTTCCTTGTCAAAGAAGAGCTCGCGGATTTTCTTAGAAATCAATCCTGCTTTTGGAGAATAAATATCTTTTTCTCCAATCGCCGAAGCCAAATGCCCCATATGAACCAATGCTAGAGAATATAAAGCGTTAAGAATTAAATCATAACGAGGCTCTTCCCCCAGATGATAGCCATCAAGATGGTTGGCCCATTCGTAGAAATTCCAAGCGCCAGGCTCTTTTAAATCTTTAAGCATTCCGTTTTTTTCTCGGCGGATAAACGCATTGATTAATTTCACCAATCGGGGATAAGAATCTTTAATGAATTCTAGATCGTTGCTGTATTGATAGAATTCGTCCATCGCGGTGAAAAAATGCAGTGAGAAGCTTGGGATAAATAGAGCCAAATCGCATGGGGCGCAGATGGATAAGACGTCGTCTTCCCTACGATCTTGTAAGAATAAGGCTAGGCTTGCTTTCGCGGCCTCTTTGTTTTCAAAGCAATGATATCCAGCAAGCATTTGGTTACGCGCATCAAGAGCGTATAA
>CAMOEH010000058.1 GCA_946612055.1 uncultured Bacillota bacterium
ACGAGTTCGGGGATCGCTTTTTTGGCTTCTTCGGTCGAGACGGAAGAAGTCCGAACGCGCATATAGATCGGCGCCGGTTTGGCGAATTTGCGAAGCGTCTTGTAAGTGGCCCCATAGCCATAATGCTGGAAAATCTTAAGCACCCATTCAGGAGTGTTATAACGCAAACTCAAATAGAGGCTCGAAGAACGGGAAATGTCCGAAGGAATGTATTCTTCGCTTTGGGAAGTCTTGTCAAACAAGGGCTTCAACGAAGCAAATTTCTCTTCGCCGATGACCGAAGTTAGATAGGCTTTGGTTTCTTCAACATCGAGATGGCGATAGAAATAAGCGTTGGCCAAAATAAGCTCAACGAGCTGTTTCTCGGCTTCGGAGAAATTTTCATAGGGACGGAGAAGGTATTCGAAAAGCAAATGATGACGGAGTTCGCATCCGATTAGCCCGGCGACTTCAGCGCGGAGAGGACGAAGCTCGATGTTCGTCTGGAACACGTCTTTTAGCGCATCAGAGAACGTTTTCTTCTTGCTGAGAATCTCCTCGAGGATTGGCGAAGCAATTTCAATGGTTTTCATCTTCTAGCCTCCTTATTTCTTCTTGCTTTCGGAAAGGCGTTCTTCGAAGCCTTCGAAAGCATTGCCAAGATAGATTTGGTCTGGGTCGGTGATGTCGATGCCGTCTAAGGAGTCTTCTTCTTCCTCCTCTTCGTGGGCATGATCGTGGTCATGGATGTGCTCTAAAGGGACTTCTTCCCCTTCTTCGCCATCGAAATTGAATTCGTGGACATGGACGTTATCTTCGCCGATGTAGCGAGGATATTTGCCGTTGATGTATTCGTAACGGGAATCTTCCTCAAAATATTCGAATTCGATCTCGAGGTTCATAGAGAATTCATTTAGCGTCTTAAGAAGGTAATCAGCCACCTGGGCTTCGACGACCTTGTATTTCTTGGGGGCGCGGACGATGACGATGGTGTTCCAACTCGTCTGCTCGACGCCTTCATGGAAAACCATGGTATTGGGGGCGTGGAAATTCAAAAGTTCCGGATCGGATTCATAAAGCTGGGCGAGGTTCGCCGTGTTTTCTTTGGAATAGTGGCCGACAACATATTGGTCGAGGCCGAGAATGTGGATGGTGATCATAGAGCGTTCTTCCTAATGTGATAGTATATCACACCCTTGTCTCCGTGGTAGAGAAAAACGCGCTTAATAATCCAGCGGATCGACTTCGTAAGAGAAATCGACCCCTCCCTTGCCTGAAAGCATGACCATAAGTTTCTCAAGATACGGCTTTAATTCATCGTTTTTGCCATATTTAATGAGGACCTGTTTTTTGAAAAAACCGCCGACGAAACTAAAGTATGGCGATAAAGGACCAACGCAGCTGACGCCTTCCATTTCTTTCGAAAGCAAAGCGTCGCGGAATTGATGGGCGGCTAGATTTGCCCGATCTTCGTTTTTGCTGGAGAACGTCACAAGTATCAAATTGGCATAGGGTGGGTAATGAGAAATTTTTCTCATTTGCATCTCTTTGACAAAGAAAGCTTCATAATCCTGTTTAGCGCCTAACGTAATCGCATAATGGGTCGGATTGTAAGTTTGGATGATCGCTTCTCCAAGCTTATCGCCTCTGCCACTTCTTCCAACGGCTTGGGCAATCAATTGGAACGTCCTTTCGCTAGCCCGGTACGAAGGCAAAGAAAGGCCCATGTCAGCCAAAGCCACGCCGACAAGCGTTACATTGGCGAAATCATGACCTTTGGCAATAATCTGCGTGCCTACGAGGATATCGAATTCGCCATCGCGGAAGCGTTGGAGCGTCTTGGGGATGTTTGATCGGATCTTACCAATATCCCCGTCAAGACGATCGATTTTGGCATCGGGAAAATATTCTTGGAGGACTTTGACGATTCGTTCCGTTCCAAAGCCAACGCGCATAATCGCGCCTCTACCGCATTTAGGGCAAACTTCGGGATAAGGGGCAACGTAACCGCAATGATGGCATTTCATCATGTTGTCGTGCTTATGATAGGTGAGATTCCCTCCGCATTCGGGGCAAGAGAAAATATAGCCACAATAAGAACAAGTCACGTAACTTGCGTAGCCTCTCCGATTCAGCAAAACCATGACCTGCTCTTTTCTTTGAAGTCGCGTTTCGATGGCTTGGATAAAAGCCTTGGAAAAAACGCGGTCATTTGGCATCATTCCCTGGCGCTTAGTCAAATCGACGATATGGGTTTGTGGGAGCGCTTTCTCGTTGATGCGGGCTTTAAGTTCGGCATAGCCATAGACCCCGCGCATTGCTCTGGCCTTGGTTTCTAAAGAAGGGGTTGCCGAGCCTAAAACGACTTTGGCTCCGAAATGCTTTGCCCTCATGATGGCCACTTCTCTAGCGTGGTAATAAGGGGGGTTATCTTGCTTATAAGATTCGACATGTTCTTCATCGAGAATAATCAACCCGATGTTATCTAATGGAGCAAAGACGGCACTGCGTGCCCCGACAACGACTCTAGCTTTCCCCGAAGCGATGCGTCGATATTCGTCATATTTCTCGG
>CAMOEH010000059.1 GCA_946612055.1 uncultured Bacillota bacterium
GACGTTCGTCGGAATGTAAGCGGAAACGTCGCCCGCCTGCGTTTCGATAATCGGCAACGCGGTAATGGAGCCTGCGCCGAGTTCGTCGGAAAGTTTCTCTTTCATCGAAGCAAGGAAGAGCAATTTGCCTTTGCTGGTGGAGAATAAGCCGTATTCGAATCGAGGGTTCAAGGTGATGCCTTGGTTAGAAGGAATCGTCCATGGGGTCGTTGTCCAGATGACGACTTGGGCGTCTTCATCCAAGATGCCTTTGCCATCTTTGACATCGAAAGGGATATAGCACGTCTTAGACGTGACGTCGGCATATTCGACTTCGGCCTCAGCCAAAGCGCTTTCGCTGCTCCAACTCCAATAAACGGGTTTTAATCCTTTGAAGATCAATCCTTTCAAAGCCATTGAGGCGAAGACTTCGACTTGCTTGGCTTCGAATTCCGGAAGTAAGGTGAGATAAGGGTGATCATAATCCCCTAGGCAGCCAAGCCTTTGAATTTGCTTCTTTTGATGCTCGACTTGCGTTTTGGCGTATTCTTCGCAGATTTTGCGGAACTCGACAATCGGGGTCGCTTTACGGTCTACGCCCGATTTGGTGACTTTGACTTCGATGGGAAGGCCATGGGTATCCCAACCAAAGACAAAAGGCGTTTTATAGCCCATCATCGCGTGGCTACGGATGACAAAATCCTTCAAACAACGGTTGAGAGCGTGTCCGCAATGGATATCGCCATTTGCATAAGGCGGGCCATCGTGAAGGACGTATTCTTCGCATCCTTCCCTTTCTTGAAGCATTTTTTCATAAAGATGCATGTCCTGCCATTTTTGGACCAAAATCGGTTCTTTTTGGGATAAACCAGCCCGCATCGGGAAATCGCCTGTGGGCATGTGAAGGGTTTCTTTGTAAGCCATAAAGCCTCCTTAAATAAGAAAAAGCGTCCGTTGCAAGGACGCCATTAGCGCGTTACCACCATGCTTCCCTGAATATATCAGGGCAACTTCATTCTCCTATTAACGCTAGGGATCGGTTCCCCTACCGCCAAGAAGGAATCGGGGAGCGTGCTCAGAAGTGATCTCCGCGAACTTCCCTTTCTCAACTTCAGCAGGGTTCTCTGTCTTTTCTCGCGGCGCTGTCTTCGTCGTAGCCTGATAAGTATAGGCTCTATTGAGCCTTCATTCAAGCGGGATTCCAAGTGGAGCCAAGATAGCGTTCGAAATGAAATTGGATAGGCTCCTCGTAGGAATATTGGGGGTCCCCTTCGACATAGAAGGATTTTTTGTATTCAAACGAAAGAGAGGTTTTGCTTTCCCTATGAAAAGTGAGGGTGTCAAAAGATGGCTCGCCGGGGATCGCTTCCCCCGAATAGATAAAAAGTTCGAAACGGCCCCAACGCCATTCGAATCGAGCGCTTTTTGGCCTAGTTTCATATTCGGAATGGATCTGACTAAATTCGGCAAGCGGGCATTCCAAAAAGCGGAATGCGAAGTTTTTTCCTGGGTGCTTATACGAGGTGAAAACGCCAAAATCTTCGCGATAATGTCCTTGTTTCATCGATTCGACCAGCAAACGAGCAGAAGATCCAAAATAAGGGTTTTCATTCCCTTCCTCGACAAGTCGATATTCTCCCAAAGTCGGATATTCGGGATAACGGGCATCATCGCCAATGCGAATGCAAGAGGTAAGAGCTAGGGTTCCTAAAAAAGGAAAAAGAAGGAGAAAACGACGTTTCATAAATACCAATACTCCCCATCATCGCGGTCGAAATGATACCTTGTCTCAGATTGTTCGCTCCCCCTTTCGTGATGATAGGCCATTTGCAATTCGTCATCATCAACGAAAGCAAAGCGGTAATATGGGCTATTCTTTCCTTCTTCAAATAGAATTTCGAAAACCCCGGTTTCCCAACTTAGAATTGCCTCGTTTTCAGAAAGCGAGCCTTCATATCCCTTGGGATAGAAATGGACGTTCGCCAATGCGCAACGAAAGAAACGCAACGCAACGCCATGAGTTGGATCTTCGGCCAAACCGATTTCATCTCTCCTTTTCCCTTTTTCATTTCTCTCCAAAAGAATGAAAGCGCCGTCTTCAAATTGAGGATCGCTTTCTCCGCAAAAACAACTTCTCAAAGTAAATTGCCCCGCTTTTGGCACATCGGGGAAACGGTTGATCTGCCTTTCAAGACTGCTTTGGCAAGAAAGCAGGCCAAAGCAAAGGAGCAAAACCGAGCTGGCAAAGATTTGTTTTCCTTCTATTTTGTTATTTTGCTGCATAGAGGTCGTTAATCTCCTTTCCCGAATAATTATTCAAATAAAATTTGAATAGACTGTGTTTATTGGCGTCCGTTTCAGCGATTTCGTTCATGGTCCAATAAGTATAGAAATATGTGAAACCGACATTTAAAATAGTCTGACTATAGTTGCCTCCGTCCCATCCAAAATGCGCCAGAAGATCGCCGCTTTTTGTTATGCCATAAACAACCACGTCATGTGCCCCGATATCGTTTAAATTTGCAGAAATTATTGCCGGAACTTTCTTATCTCTTATTATCTCTTTTATTTTCGTCTTGGCCTTGCTTTTAGAAGGAAGAAATTGTCCGGCTGCGTTAAAAGTCACATCTTTCCCAACGAGAAATTTCTCGACTGCTTTTGCGATCATTCCCCCGGTAACCCGGTAGTTGGTTCCGCAAAGTGTGTAAATCTTGGTAGTCAAACTGTCCGCTACCCTTTCTTCATTTTGGTCACCTATTACATAAGGATGCGATTTCCGCCAATCGTTTTGATAAGAATCTTTGACAGCGAAATAGAGGTTTGCTTCCGCATGGGTAAATACGTTTGGGTTTTTGAAAAGGCCAAAATATTGGAGCATCTGATTTGCGGCGACAAATTCGCACAATCCTTGGCTGGATGCGTGAAGACCAAGATCGGTCAAAGTAAGATAACCAAAATCGGCTTTTTGGTATCGATAATACCAAGAATAAGGTATTTCGTATTCGCATTCGACAAGGGTATTGAAAGCATCGTATGTTTGTCCTTTGAACCCAGACCCTGAGCCCATAGGATGATAATTTTGAATAGATATAAGCGAATCCGTAGAAAGAAGAGTCTTGTCCGGCTCAACCCCATCAAAATGAGCTTCTAGCATATTTGTCATATCGCGAATCGCTTCTTCATCTATTTCGTTGCCATTAACGGAAAAATATCCGTCATTTCTATATTCAAAGAAGCACCCATAAGGAACATAAATAATATTTTCTCTATATTTGTTTCGCTCCAAAAGCAGGCCGCAAGGGTTGAATTCAATAACTTCCGAAGATTCGAAATTGTAAACCGCGGAACCGCCTTCGGAAAAATAGACAAGGAGATATGTATATCCCAGCAAGTCTTTTCTTTCATAATCCCATAAGAATCAATTGTAAATTTCTTATCAGGAATATTCATTGACACATATTTTTTGATATTAGAAAATGCAGTTTCGGTTTTGTTTTCAGAAAAATAGTTTTCAGAAAGTCGATGTGGACGTTCATAGAAACTATGCGTATTTTGCTCTAATTGTGGCGTTTTTTTACAATTGTCAACGCCACATATTGCGCTTGTTGACACGACGAAAAGACAAAATAGAGAAGGAATAATTCTCATAAATACTTAAGCTTAGCCTCTTTCCATTGACACAATTTTAACACGTTATTTTTTTACTTCAACCAAAGAAATAGATTTGTGATTATTAAACCAACCATCACGCCTCGAAATCAAATAGTGATATCCTGGGGCGAAGAGCTTATCATTGTTATGGATCCGCCCTCTTTTAACCCCGAGGGCGGCCCCTCCTAGAAGGCCCCGCTTATTCCCTTCCCCTGGGGTCGAGGATGGGTTATAATGTCGTTGGTTTTAGTTGATCGTTGCTAGTCGTTTCTAGCGGCGGTCAATTTTTTCAACCAACAGCAGGAGGAGGACGAGAACCAAGACGACGTCCGTCATCTCCTTTTCCTATCCTTTCCGCGAGGTTTCTTATAGGAGAGGGAAAGGGATTAACCATAATTCCCCTCCTACTTATCTATAGGGTGGGGCAAGCTTATTTTTCGAAAAATTTGTTCTTTTTTATATTTTCTAGAAAAATCTATGCCTAATCTCTGGAAAAAGAATGATTCCTGCTGCTATTTTTTGCACGTCTAAAGGATCGATCTTTTGGACTGCTTTTATTTTTGCAGCCCTTCATTGTTATGGATCCGCCCTCATTAGCCCCGAGGGCGGCCTCTCCCAAAAGACCTTGCTACTCCCTTCCCTTGGAGCTAGGGACGGGCTATAATATTGTTGTTGATGTTATTGATCGTCGCTATTTCTAGCGGCGGTCATTTTTTTCAAGTAACAGCACAAGGAGGACGAGAATCAAGACAACGTCCGCCATCTTTCCTTCCCGCAAGGTTTCTTATAGGAGAGGGAAAGGGATTAACCATAATTCCCCTCCTACTTATCTATAGGGAAGGAAACGACCGATTTTCTAAAAATTTTTTATTTCGTTTCTTCAAGAGGGATTTCCCCGGCTTTTTTTAGTGCCCACTTTGTGATGGATGGGCCAACAAGCTCATAGACTAAGGTCGCAAGCAAAACAACCGTTACGATGACCGAGCCGACGTTATCTTTGGTAAAAGAAGGATTGGCGCTAATCTGATTGGCCATCCCGATAGCAACCCCAGCTTGAGGAAGCAAGGCTAGGCCAAGATAATGGGTGATATGGTTTTCTTGGTGGGTGAGTTTGCATCCAGAGAAAGCCCCCAAATATTTTCCCAATGACCGCATTACTAGATAAACGGCAAATACAACCAAAGCAAAAATAAGGACTTTGCTATCGCTCCCATCCGTCAAAGACAGGAAACTCGTGGCAAGGTGGGCTCCGCTCAAAACGAAGAAAAGGGTGAACAAAAACGGCGTCCAACGATCCATTACTTCGAGATCTCTAGTGATGATGGGCCGGTCTTTTTCTTTCGCGAAATTGATATACACGGCCCCGATCATCATGCAGCAAAGCAAAGAAGAGAACGACAACGATTCCCCGGCGATTTGGATGTGATTAAGCGCTTCGCAAGCCCCCACTCCCAGCAAAGTGAAAGCAATGACCATAACCGTGTGGTTATTTCTTGAAGCGAAAATCTTCAATAAGCCATGCATGGCTAAGCCTAGAAGGAAGCCCAATGCTAACGAGCCGAAGATTTCAATCATCGGAACTGCAAGCATCGAGACCAAGGAAATCTCGCCACCCATGAATAAATGGGAGATGGCCAAAGAGATAGAGAAAACAATTAAGCCAATGGCATCGTCAAAAGCAACAACAGGCAGAAGCGTATCCACTAACGGCCCTTTTGCCTTGTATTGATGGATGACCATCAATGTCGCCGCGGGAGCTGTTGCTGTTGCAATCGCTCCTAAAATAATCGCAATCGCGACATTCGCGTGGAAAAGCAAGCAAACCACCACTAACGCCGCATCGACTAAAAACGTTGCCGTTAGAGACTGGAAGACCGTGATCAAAGCCATCTTCCCGCCATATTGCTTGATTTGCTTCAAACGGAATTCCTCGCCAATCGATAACGCAATGAAACCGAGAGCAATATTCGATACCCAACGGTTTAATCTTGATAAAGATTCCGCAAGGCTTTCTGGGTGGAAAGAAGACTTATACCCAAGATAATCGACAAGGATACAAACGCCAGCCGAAAGAAGCCCAATCAGTAAAAAGCCGGTGACATTAGGCAATTTAATTAATCTCGTTAGTCTCGTCGATAACAGCCCGAGCACGAGAAGAAGTCCAAGAATCAATACATCGTTCATCGTGATAACCCAAAGAAGGAATACTATACCTTTCTATTTCCTTTTCAAGAAGGTTATGACGATTTCTTATTTTTTTATTTAACACACGGGCGCGCGAATACCGAAGAAAAATGGCTCTCCTTAGGGAAAGCCATCGAATGCAGAAGAAAGGAATCAATCCACGTAAGCCGGATCAACGATTTCCCCAATGACAAGAGGAAGGCGCTCATAACGATTAGAGCCAACGCGGGCAGATTTCGATACCTGGAATAGATAAGGATGGTTGAGAATGAAATTATACCGTTCGTATTGGGGAATAAAGGGGGATCCAGCTTCGATTCCTCCAATGGTTGCCGAGCAAGAATAGAAACCATCGTAATTGAATTTCATCGTCGAGAATTGCTTGATGTAAGCCAATAGCAAGGGCAAAGGCTCTATCGGCTCGACTAGACGCGTCCCTGCACCGCGTCTAGTGATCACCGGCAACATCGAAGAAAGAAGATCGCCTTCTAACGATATCTTGTTATTCAAGGTGAAATAAGGCGCCGAAACGCTCACTTTATGGGTCGTCGTTTCCACATCTTCGTCTAATTCTGGATCATAATAAGACGATTGACGAAGCGTATAGTTTCTTTCCAAGACATCTTGCAAAATGGAGCTTGGCATCGTTTCTTTCTCGTTGGGCAAGAAATAAGTAAGCGTTAGGTTAGAAATAGAAGAGGATGCCCCGACGAAATTATCACCAAGAAGAACGTTTCCATAATCGGTGGTGGAGATGAAATCCACTTTCTTGGCATCGCCTTCTGGAAGGTAATAATCCATCTTGTGATTCCCGGAACGATATTGTTTCTTATAGGTTTGCTTGGCCTCTTCGTCAAAATAATCCATGCAATAGAAAACCGACATCGTGCCTAATGCTGGCGGATCCCCTTCCAGTTCTATTTCTGGCGTGGGGAGATCTTTTAGGCCATATTGTTTCAAATAGGCATTCGCTTTATCGCTAGTCAAAGGATCAAGGAAAGTCGAAACGCAAAAAAGCGATTCCAAATCGCGATAAAGGGCTTCGTCTTTTTCCTCAAGGAGCCTGACTTGCTGAGGGTCTAGCCAAAGTGAATTGAGGTTATAGCCCCCGCGCAGCCTTCCGTAATTATCTTTAAATAACGTGCATAAAACGGAGGAGATTTCCCTAACGGAGGTTCTTAGCTCATCCATCGAAGAGAGCTCAAGATAAGATAAGACATCGTTTTGCGCGTCATCATCGGAGATCGCCGCCATAATCGAAAGGCATAAATAGGCGTCAGGAATTGAAACGGCGAGGCTATTTTCGCCTTCTTTTTCAAAGGTAGAAGTCAGTCCAATTGAAGCGAATTTCTTCGCGAAAGAAAAATAAGATTGATAGGTTTTTTCGCAAACTTCATGCCCCACCTTTCTGGCTTGATTGGCAGATGAAGGATCGGTAACGACTTGCAACGTTTCTTTGCTCTTGGGCAAAGAACACGCAGAACAAGCCAAAATAAGCAAGGATGGGAGCCAATATTTTTTCTTGTTCAACATCGTCTTTCCTCCTTTTTTTGATTCTATCATAGAGTGATAGAAAAAAATGCAGCCTTAATTTGAATGCGGTAATTCGGTGCGAAAAAGGAAGACCTAAAATTCTAATTGCGTATTTCTAC
>CAMOEH010000060.1 GCA_946612055.1 uncultured Bacillota bacterium
ATCCATCGATTTGACCGCGTTCATGATGAGAACTGGTTGCAAATGGGCTGGGCAAGAAAGGACGCAAGATCCGCAACGGATGCAAGGATTTTCTTCGACGGGTTTCTCTAACAAAAGAAGGATTGAGGTAATCGTCTTGGAGACGACGCAATCTTCGTTGGTAATGGCAGAGCCCATCATCGGTCCACCTAAAATCATGGCTTTCGGTTCTTCGGAAAGCTTGCCAGCATAAGGCAACAGTTCGGAAATAAGCGTGCCAACGCGAACGCGCATAGCCACTTGTTTTTCGCAGGCGTCGCCCATGATCGCGAGGTAGCGTTCATAGACGGGCTGATGGAACTTAACGGCCATATAGATGCCGACAACCGAAGCAACGTTGAAATCGATGATACCGCGCTTAGCGGGTAATTCACCCGTATTCAAGCGAATGCCGGTTGCCTTCTCGATGGTTTCGACTTCCCATCCTTGGGGATAGTAGTTGTCCATCTCGGAAACAACGATCCCTTCGACGCCAAATTCTTCAATCGCTTTGCGTAAATGAGCGATGAGTTCAGCGTGTTTGGCTTTGACGCAGATGCGAACATCGGAAGTATGGAAGGCTTGCTGAAGGATGACGCATCCTTTGAGCAATTCTTCCGTCTTCTCTTCCATCAAACGCTGGTCGGCGGAAAGATAGGGTTCGCATTCGACGCCGTTAATGACGCTGGTGTTGATCTTATCTTTAGTCTGGAATTTGATGTAAGTCGGGAAGGAAGATCCGCCCAATCCAACCATCGAAGCTTTTTGGACCAATTCGGTAATTTCCTCGGTGGAAAGCTTGGCAATCTCCTCATCGCTTCTTTCGTAAATGTCGGGATCCTTTTCATCTTTGAAATCGTTTTGGATTTTGATGCAAGTGACTTGCTTTCCATTCCGATATCCGTGTTTTTCAAATCCCACGACCGTTCCCGAAACGGTGGAATGGATGTTTTGCTCGAAGAAGGGCCCTTTACGCTGGCCGATCAACTGGCCGAGAAGGACGTGATCCCCCTCTTTGACATAAACCTCTGCTTTGGCGCATCGAGCGTTTTCTTGGGGAATGTAGACAAATTCCGGTTTGGGAACGTCCACCCACTCGACTTGCTTTTTCAGGAGGCCTCTGTCGTCTTGGATGACTTTTGATTTTGCAATCATAAAAATGCCTCACGTTTTTAAACGTATGTCCATTATAGTCAAATCATACTAAAAGAAAAACAAAGTTTTCTTTCGATGAAAATAACCAACTAGAAAGCGCCTTTGCTTAAGCCCAAAGCAAGGAAGACGATTGCTGCGATCAAAACCAAAGCAAGAGGAACGTAGATGCTATAAGACCATCTCTTTTTCTTATCTTTGAATAAAAGGAAAGACAATAAGCCGACACTTCCAGCGCCCATCAACGATCCAAGTCCATAGATGTAATAAGCACCAATTTGCTCAGGGAGAAGGAATACGGTCAAACTAGCAGCCGCCATGATAAAGCAATGAATTCCAACTAGACGCCTAAATAAGGCCGATCCGCGTTCATCTCTTCCAAATCGGGCAAACATAAAGGAAGCCAAGACAAAGAATAGGAGTAAGGAAGAGCCCCCTTCAATCACGCTTAGATAAATGGGGTCAAGCCCGCCAAGGAAACGGAATAGCAAAGTCGGGGCAGCCAAGACAACAAGGATCGCGGCGATGAACCCGATGATAATGCCAGCCATCGCCCCTTTGGAAAGATATTTCACCTGCGTTTTCTTCATGGGCTTACCAATGGGGGCACGGAAATTCTCTTCGTTTTCTCCATAGAGAGAATGGACAGCCTTTGAAGTCGATTTGACCCCAATTTTATGTGCATGGGGTCCACGAATCAGACCTTTGAGAATCTTTTCAAATTCGTTTTTATGGTTTTCCGGGCAATTCTCTTGGAGGAGAAGAAGATCTTTGGCCATGACTTCGAGATTGCCGCCTTTTTTCTTGTTGCGGCAAAGGCGAAGATAAAGCTCGTGTTTCCTGGGTTCGCTGATTTCACCACGGCAGCAATGTCCAAGCAAAACAACTTGCTTTTCAAAATCAAGACTATCGAACAAATTGAATACGCTTTGAGCTTTACTATCGCTGATCCTTGGGCAAGACAAAACGGATGCAAAGATGATGCCGTCTTCTTCTTTTAGGGAGGTTCTCTTTTCGAGTTGATGGAGATCTTCGACGAATTGAATGTCATCTTTCATCACCGCGCCTTCAAGCAGATAGGCGAGGCGGAAAGATTCTTCATCGGGAGAACGATAGGCTTCTAACCCGATTTCATTCGGCATTAGCAAAAGGGAAAGTAGATACACGCCCTTCGCCTTTTCATAATTTCTTTCCTCGAGGAAATAACGGTTAGCGAGTTCGTTATATTCGCTAGCGAAGGCTTCGTGGACCTTCTTGATGGCGTTTCGAAGCGTTGGAGAGGCTTCTTCCCCTACTTTCTTCGCTTCGATTTCGATTTCGGAGAACGCTTTTAAAGTCGTTAGATCGTGCGGCTTTTCTTTTTCTTCGATAACAACCGCTTGGTAATAGGCAGCATATGCCCGATATAGCAAAGCTTGTTTTTCTTTTTCGTTATGAAGGCGGGTAGGTAAATTCAGGCAAAGATCGACGTATCTTCTCGCTAGTCCCGTATCCATCTGCCCAGATTCGTATTTGCGGCGATAAAGATAGGCTTCGCTATAGCCTTTGATCTCTTCTAAGGTCGAAGCAAACACAGGCGCGGATTCTTTTTGCTCGTTGATGATTTCTTCCATTGCCAAAGTTAAGGCAAAAGCTTCATCGATTTTGTTATCGCGCGCTTTGAAATAAAGTTCCCTTAGCAATGAAGAGGCTTTCTTAGAAGCATCATGGATCGCTTCTACCTTTCCTAGCAAAGAGGTGGCTTCTTCTTTCGCTTTAGCAAAACCTTCCGCTAGTCGGCTTAATTCTTCGTTTCGCGAGGAAACAGAAGCCATGGCTTTCTTCGTGACAAGAAATCGTTCCTTATCTTCCCAGGCATAATCATCCTGGGCCTTTTGTTTCTTTAAGGCATCGATCTCCGCTTCTAAAGAAGCAATGCGATTTTGAAGCTCGTTAGGGTTAGGCATAGCTATTTCTTCCTCCCTAAAATACGAAGCCTCGTTAAGGCAAAATCGATGTCAGCATTGTCTTCGTTGATTTTGGATGCAATCGCGGAGAAAGAATTCCTTACCTCGTCATATTGATGACTGATCGAGGCGCTTTCTTCATTTGCCATAGCAATATGAGAGGCATATTCCACTTGCAAACGGGCATTCGGATCTTCTTTGCGAGAAGAAAGCTCGGATTCAAGCAAAGCTTTTTCTTGCTCAAGAGCTTTAATCTGCGCATCATACTGCGCTTGGATTTCTTTGCGCTTGCTCATGCTTCCTCCTCCTCAAATAGGCCAAAATTAGCATAAGTTCCAAGCAAAGAAACATTGGCTTTCGCATCCGCTTTTTCCAAGGCGGGTTTCCCTGCTTCTGCAATCTCTTTTTTCTTTTCTTCAAGGATAGTTCTAGCGGAAGCAATGGATTTTTCTTGGTAATCCAAATATTCAACAAGAGCTTCTGCAAGCGAAAGGTCCGCTTTCTTATTCAAAGAATTCAGCTTGCCATTGGCCTCAGATTCGATTTGTTTTTTGACGCTTTCTTCCATAAATGACCTCAGGCTTTATAGGTGGTATGGGGTAAATCCATTCCCGCGACGAGGCCAGCTTTCTTTTGGAAATCCTCAACATCGGTTTCCGTTAAGATGCCGACGAAAAAGATAAGATCGAAATAAGCCATCTCGAAAAGAATGGGGAAAGAACCCGCTACACGCATTGGATAATTTTGAGAAAGGACGAATTCATAACTAGCTTGGACGTAATTTCGTAACCGACGGAAATGTTCATCTTCTTTCCCATTAGAACGGACGAATCCGTCTAAAAGATTGAGCAAGGAAAACTGCTCGTCAAAGGTTCGCGATTCCAAAACTTTATTCCGTAAAATCTCAATCTGCGACGAGGAAAGATAATCGCTCGGTTCGAAAGAAGAAGGGAAATTGTTTTCGTCCATCGCTTCCAGCCTCCATTCCTACGGTTGAAAAGATTTTAACAATCTTTCCGTCGTTACAAAAGAGAGAGGTGACAAAAATCGGCCTTATTCATGAAGAAAAGAGGACGGGCCATCTCTTAAGAGATTGCACGAGATGACTTTTTTCTTTATAACTTTCCTGATGGAAAACGAAGAATTCAACGTCCTCAATTACGATAACACCGCGGTGATTCCAGTAGCAGCGGACAATCTCGCCACAAGTGATGAAACTTCTTGCGGTGAATTTTATTCGCATAATGATGAGACGAAATATGCTAAATCCCATCGTGGAGCAAAGTTAGCGACCCAATTGGGGATTGCCACCGCTTCCATCGCGACGATCCTTGCCGGAGGAGGATTTCTCGTCAATGCCTTTTTACCGACCCCTCCCGCGGTTAGCCAAAGCGAATTCTCTTTGATAAGCGATTCCTTGCAATACCGAATCGAGTTAGAAAGCACTCCAACGATGGACATATTCTTTGTCGTCCAAAGTGGAGAAAGCGTCCTTGTCGAAGAAAATTGGGGAAAGGAAGTTCATTACGAAGGGACAGTTTCTCTTGGCCAATCGTATGAATCCGTCGAGGTGGTATTGAAATCATCCAATGGTTTTGATTATCAAAGCGAATTCTTCCGTAAAGAAATAAAAACGCAGGAGGCGTGAATATGGAAATCGAAGTGCAAAGCAAATCTTGGTGGGGTCGAAAAACTGGTGGGCAGAAAGTCAGCTTCATCATCTCGATGGTGATGCTATTCTTCTCCATTCTCATTTTGATCGGCCTATGTTTCTCCCGCCAGATCTTCGGGGATGAAGTTGGCGATTTGGTTTTAGGAGAAGGCATTCCTAATGGCTTCGTTGCCTTTGGGGCCTCATTTAAAAACAACGCTCGTTCTTGGATGTCGACGATCGTGATCATCGTCCTTGGCTTCTTGATCGCCTTTCTTCTTAATTTGGTCATTCGCCTATGCACTTTCAAAGGCAAAAAGGCCAAAACCATCGGATCGTTATGCCGTTCGGCAATCAAATACATCACCGTCATCGTTGTCGTTGCTTTGGTTTTGTCCGCCTGGAAAGTCAATATTGCCGGCATTGTTGCTAGCGTTGGCGTCTTGACTCTTGTTGTTGGCTTAGGCTGCCAAAGCTTGATTTCAGATGTCATCTCTGGTTTCTTCATCGTCTTTGATGATTTCTTCGATGTTGGAGATACGATTATCGTCGATGGATTCCGAGGAACGGTTCTTGATATCGGATTGAAGTCGACAAAGGTTGTCGATTATGCCGGCAACGTCAAAGTAATCAACAATTCTTCGATTGCCACGGTCGTAAACCAAACGAGGAAATCCTCGGTTGCTCCGATTACGTTCTCCATCGGTTATGGTGAGGATCTCGAACGAGTCGAAGGCATCATTGCTGAATATTTGCCCAAAATTAAAGAAGCAGTCCCAGCGATTTTAGATGGCCCGGATTATAAAGGCGTTTCCTCTTTTGGCGAGGCAGGCGTCGATTTATTATTCGTCGCTCGCTGCAACGAAGACGACCGTTTCCAAGTGACCCGTGACATCAATCGCGAACTTTATTTGATGTGCCGAGCCGAAGGAATTGAGGTCCCATTCCGCCAGATCACAGTTAATCAACCCGAAGTTCCTAGTGGAAAACGGGCCACGGCGAAAAACAAGGAAGACTCTGAAGCATTAAACCGCAAAAACCGCGAGAAACCCAAAGCCGCGAAAAAGAAAGCAAGCCTCCTTCAGAGAACGAAAGAGGCGATGGAAGATCCCTTCAACAAGGACATCTAATCACTTCTTAGCCGCCAGTTGGCGGCTTTTTTCTAAATAGCCAATTAGTTCTTCCTGCGAAAGACCACGATCGAGCATAATCGTAATCCAGCTTTTTTTCGTCATATGAAACGCGGGAAAGAAGATTTTTTCATCATACATCAAGGCAATGCTTTCGCGGTCAAAACGGATATTAACGAAAGCTTCTTTCGGATCGGCTGTGAAGCCGACGTTTTTGGTTCCGATCTTGGAGAGGAGAGCATACCATTTTTGATTATCTTTTCGCCTTAAAACAAAAAAGCCTTCTTCCTTGAATGGATTATCTCTTTCTTCGCCATAAGTTGCTTTAGCCCATTCTAAGATTTCTTTTTCTTGTTCGGATATTTCTAAGGGAGGGTGGACACACAAAGGAAGCAGAGACCATCGTGCCTTCATAAGAAGCTTTCACGTCTCCTACGAAATTGCCATGGGCCTTATCAACGAGATGCAAAGTAAATAGATCACCTGTCACCGTATCGATCATGGAATCGTGCAAAATGCCTTCTTTATCAATAATTAAAGTAAGAAGCAAATCGCCTCCAGGCATTTTCTTATGGAAGGTGAGCAGGCCGTCTTCCTCGACAAACCCCCACTCCTTTGCTTTGCTAATATCTAAAGGTCGATTTAAAAAAGAATCGTGCACG
>CAMOEH010000061.1 GCA_946612055.1 uncultured Bacillota bacterium
CCACATATCACAATATCTCTTAATTCAACGTTCTCGATGTAATGAGGCGAATTAGGATAAGAAGACCGCGTTTCCATTGATCCTTGGATATTAATCACAGGGGTCTTTTTCCCGGATAAAACATTCACGTTGGACACCGAAACGCCATTTGTCGATCCTAACTCCGTTACTTTGTGTTGATCTGACCAAGTAGGCGAATGGGCCACCGTGAAATCGATGAGATTGGAATTGCCATCCCCTCTACCAACTTGCAAATCTTCGATGGTGATATTCTCGAATCGGACATTTTTGATGTCGGCATTATTCGCATTATGAATCGAGATAACGGCTTTATGAAATGCATGAATAACCGTAATGTCGTGGAAGCGGATATTTTCCATCTTTTTGCCCACGGTTTCATAGCCAACTTCAAGGCATTGAGCTAGATCGCTCCAAATGAGGCAATCTTTAACTTCGATATCATCCGTTGTTCCTTCAATGGCGCGATTGTCCCATCTTGGGTAATTCTTAACAACGATAGCGTCGTCATAAGAACGGACAAAGCATTTGCTTACCGTTGCGCGTTGGCAACTTTGGAGGCTAATCCCGTCCCCATTGCTTCTGCTGGAGATGATCTTAACCCCAATAAGTTTGATATCTTGGCAAAAATAGAGATTAAAGCACCAACCTGCTGGATCGATTGTCGCGAAGGAAGAAAATTCCAAATTCGAACAGTAGTTAAAATCAAAAGGAATGAGACGTGTATTCTTATTCGCGTTTCGATCGAAGACTGAACCATCGACAAAACCGGGGCCAATAATCTTGATATTGGTCGCGTTATTTGCCAAAAAGCCGCCTCGGACAATTGCCCCTTCTGCTAGGAAGACGGTCGTATTAGAAGATAGGCTGATAATAGAATTCCCCGAAAGCCTAGAATCGTTAGAACGGTCATGGAGTCCAGGGCTGAAATAAAGGCAATTGGATTCGTTATATTCATAATCGACGAGATCATAAACGAATAGATGAAGGACGCGGTTCCCACGGAATTCGATGGTGTATGCCCCTGCTTTTGTTACTTCAAAGCTTACGGTTCGATAGTTCTCATCAAAATTCAGTTCTACGTTTTCAGAAAGTGGGGAGATATGGCATCGGCCCTGTATTACCCAGGTGGTCTGCAACGTTAGTCGTGCCCCAGAAGTAATCGAAATGCTCGCGATGCCATTTAATGTCCTTCCTTTGGCTTCAGGATCCCAAGAATAGGAGCTATTTACATAAACGCCATAAACGGGAACTCTTTCATCTCCTAAAAAGAGTTTCATCCCCTCAAAAAGAGGGACTCCTTCTACCTTTGCTCCAAAAGAATGTGCCCGATTTTCATGTTGAAAATGGCCTTCAGGAAGCACAATGAAGCCATCTTCTCCTTTTTCATAAGATGTCGGCTGCAAAGATGATGTTGGTTCTTCTTCGCTAGTCGATGTTGAAATTGGGATTATGTCAGTAGAGCAAGACAAAAGCCCTGTTGTTGCCGCAAGGAAAAGGAGAAAGTTCTTCTTCAAAGAAGGCTTTCCTCGCTTTCTTTATCAAAGAGGCAGACATTATCGCTTTTAAAGCAAAGCGAGATTGTCTCCCCTTTCTTGAAGCGTCCTAATCCAGACGTCGAGATGATGAGTTCGTTTTCGCATCCATCGAATTTGGCATAGACCAAGGTCTCTTCGCCTAATTGTTCATATAAGGACACCTTTCCCGAATATCCTTGTTCGGTGTAGCCAAGATCTCCTCCGACCAAGATGGCCTTAGGACGAATACCCATCGTAACCGTCTTATTAAGATTCAAATCATCAAAAGAGGCCATACGTGCAGCGTTTAATTCAATCTTTTTGCCGTTGAATTCCGCGAAATATTTCTTTCCGGTTTTTGTGATGACGGCATCGATGAAATTCATCTGAGGCGTTCCGATAAATCCGGCGACAAAACGATTGACTGGATTCAAGAAGACGTCTTCGGGTGTTCCGACTTGCTGAATGTAGCCATCTTTCAAAATCACGATTTTGCTTCCCATCGTCATCGCTTCGATTTGGTCGTGGGTAACGTAAATAAAGACGGTTCTAAGTTTATCGTGCAATTTGGAAATCTCCGCCCTCATTTGGACTCTCATTTTGGCATCGAGGTTGGATAAAGGTTCATCCAAGAGGAAGACTTTTGGATCGCGGACGATAGCTCTGCCTAAGGCAACGCGTTGCCTTTGTCCGCCCGAAAGATTCTCTGGTTTCGTTTCTAAATATTGAGTCAAGCCAATGCGCTCGGCCGCCTTTTCGACCGCTTCGTTGATTTTTCTTTTCCTCTCTTTGCGATATTTGAAATCGAAGAAATGCTTCAAAGGAACCCGTTCTAGATTCAAAGGGAAGCCAATGTTCTTTCTTACCGTCAAATGAGGATATAGAGCGTAATTTTGGAAGACCATCGCAATATTTCGATCTTTAGAATCCTTATCGGTAATATCGTCTTCGCCAAGGAGAATTTCTCCATCGGTCACATCCTCTAGACCAGCAATCATCCTTAAAACTGTGGATTTGCCGCATCCAGACGGCCCAACGAAAACGACAAATTCCTGATCTTCGATATCCAAAGAAAAATCATGGATTGCTTCATAGCCATTGGGATAGATCTTTTTCAAATGACGGATGGAGATTAACGGTTTCTTCATCTCTTCTAATAATGGAGGAAGCTCTTCTAACGATTGGATGGCCTTCTTTGAAATCGACAATTTAGAAACTGGACCAATGCCAATGGAGAGGAAGCCGCCTTCGTTCGCGGCGATAACTCCAGCCTCCGCATCTTCAATGACGGCGCATTCATTTGGCTCTAAACCTAATTTTTCAGCCGCGAGTTCAAATACTTCTGGATCTGGTTTGGAATGCTTAATCATCGTTCCATCCGCGATAGCGTCGAAATATTTTTCAAGCCCAGTTTGCTTCAAGATAAGCATTGTATTTTTGCTCGAGGAGCCAACCCCAAGGCGATAACCGGCTTCTTTCAAAGCGAGGAGCACCTCAAGGTTCTTTTTATCGACGTGATTCTCATCAAGCGTTTTTAGCATTTCAACGTAATAGCCGTTCTTTCTTTCGGCCAAGGCTGCTTTTTCTTCGTCGCTATATTGCTTCTCTGCTTTTTCCAAAACGATGTTTAAGGAATCCATGCGGGAAACGCCACGAAGACGGAGATTGATTTCTTCGTCGAAATAGATCCCTTCTTCATCGGCAAGTCGTTTCCAGGCTTGATAATGGAATTGGTCGGTGAATACGAGAACCCCGTCCAAATCGAAAATGATGCCTTTTACCATAGTGGTGAGACCTCCTTGATATTCCAGTTGCCATCAGCAAAAGCTTCAATGGCAAAAATCTTATTTTTAGAACATACGTGCATGCGAATTGATGAAACATGAGATGGCAAATTGGGTTTGCAAACGAATTCTCCATCGATTTCTTTTAAGCCCAAAAAGCCATATACAAGGGACAAATAAGCTCCTGCATTTGCGGCAGGATGAGTTCCCCCAATATAAACGCCTCCGGCGAATTCCTTTTTGGATCCTTTGAGATCAAGGGAGGAAGAATCTCTCATAAAGCGATAAGCGATTTCTTTTTCGCCAATTTGGACGCCTAGAAGCGAATGCATCGATGCACTTAACGAAGAACCGTGTTCGGTTAAGGGGAGATAATAATCGAAATTCTTCTTTTTTGTTTCTTTGTCAAAGCAATCCGGCAATAAGGCCATCAATGCCACAACGTCAGCTTGCTTAATCACTTGGGTTTTGGTGGCAATGCCATTAGGGCCGCCCCAATATTGTTTAGAAGAAGATATCCGTTTCCTCAATTCACTGGCAGGCATTTTTGCCAAATCGAAATAGCCTTTAAACTGGGGATAAACTCCGTCCACCGCTTCAATGCGCTTCCATTTAGCAGAACGGATTTCATCAAGAACAGATTTGTTTTCAAATGCGATTTTTTCGGGGTCACAATATTTTTTGATTTCTTCCAAGCAATACTGAGTTAAGAAGGACGTGTATGCGTCTTCGTCCACTCTTTCATGATATTCATCCGGTCCAATCACATCTAAGAAGCGATAGCCTTCTTCATCCTTTTTAGCGTAATCAAGAAGGAATTTCGCGGCTTGAAAGATAACATCTTCCCCGCCTTCTTCGAGGATAGAGTCATCGCCCGTTGCTTTGATATAGGCAAGGAAAGCGTAAATGATATCGGCAGAGATATGAATTTGCTTGGTACCGAAATAAGTCGGAATCGTTTCGTTGGTAACAGGATCAGTCACGTTATCATCTCGACACGCTTCTAAACCAGAATCTTGGGATTCCCATGCATAATAAGCGCCTTGATAACCAAGTCGTTTGGCCTTTTCCTTGGCACCGGGAAGCGTTTTGATGCGGTAACGGAGAAGGTTTTTGGCAATCTTGGGATTAGCAAGAACGTAAAAGGGGAGCAAGAACATCTCGGTATCCCAGAACACCGCTCCTTTATAGGTTTGCCCCGAAAGCCCGCGTGCAGAAATCGAACGAGTTCTTTTCTCATCGCCAAGAATCAAAACATGGTAAATCGAATATGCCATTTCAAAGTCGAGTTCTTCATCGCCTTCGATAGCAACATCGCAGGCGAATTTCTTTTTCCGGAATTGGGCCAAAGACCGTTGGAAAAGGATTTCAAAATCCGTGTTTGGTAAATCTTTGGGTTCATCTTCGTCGACACGAGCAACGATGGTCAACGTGATTTCTTCACCCTTTTTCAAGGAGATGTGCACGCGTTTTTTGCCATCGAGGAAGGATCCATCTTTAATAGAAGAACAGAGATAGGAAGCCGTCACAAAGATACGTTTTCCTTCGTTAGTCCTTCCTTCGAAACGTAGAAGACCATCACTTTCTTTAAAACTCTTTTTGGAGAAATGGGGCCCATGGGCTTCATAGAGGTCGCTATCTAGGCCATAGAACAATTCCAATTCAACGTCTTTTTTCGCGACAATGACAATCTCCTCTAGAAGCAAAGAATCATCATCGTGGCTGACCGCCCTTCTGCTTTTGATCGAGAAAGATTCGAATTCGCTGAAGCGGGTGAAATAAGCTTCATCGAAATACAGATTGGTTTCGTGTTTAAGCGGGGCTTTGGTCCTAGTTGAAATCTCTTCCCCGTTTTCATAGATCCGCAGGAAAAAAGGATTCGGCAATATTAGATTCTCACGCCAAGAAGATTGATATTGGTCGTATACGCCCGCCAAAACCAGGCCGACCATTTCTTCTTTGCCATATTCTTCTAACGTCCCGCGATAGCCAATATGGCCATTCCCCAAAAGAAAACGATTCCCATCCAAAATGATGGAAGATGGATCGTATTCTTTTACGGAGAGGACGTGTTTCATAAAGGCAATTTGATTTTCCCTTCAACTTTGATTTCCTTGCCGCAAATTGACAAAGAAACGGGATTCTTCCCTTCGTTTTCAATGAATAGTTCTTTTGGATAGACGTCAAATCGTAATGGAGAGCCGCGATAAGTGATTTTCACGCCATAATGCGTCCAGCGCTTAGGCAATGTCGGACGGATCTTAAGAATTCCCTTCTCGCTTCTTAAGCCCAAGAAGCCGTAGACGATATTCATCCAAGCCGCGGCAATGGAAGTCATATGAAGCCCTTCCCTCGTGTTCCGGTTGTAGTCGTCTAAATCAAGACGAGTTGCAAAGCCAAAGAAAGAGGAAGCCTCTTCGTCCTTGCCGATTTGGCTAGCTAAGATGGAATGGATCGAAGGAGAAAGAGAAGACTCGTGTATGCAACGAGGCTCGTAGAATTCATAATTCGCTTTCACGATTTCATCATCGAAATCTTGGTTATAAAGGAAGAGGAACATCAAAACATCAGGCTGCTTGAGCATGTCGTTTCGATAAATCCGATCGTAAGACCAATGGGAATACAAAGGGAATTCTTCCGTTGGAATTTTGTCGACATCGATATGTGGCAAATCGTAATAGCCGGCATGTTGTTCAAATCGCTTTGTCTTCGGATCATAAAGAATCAGCATCGCTTTTGAGGCTTCTTCGATTTCTTGAATAAGCGATTCGCTCATCCCATATTTTTCAAGTAAGGCAGGATTGGCGTATTTGGGATCTTTGATATAGGAAAGGGCCAAATCAAATGTCTTCTTGCCCATGTAATTGGTATAGGTGTTGTGATTGACCATCACTTGGAATTCGTCTGGTCCCATAACGCCATAGAAGCCAAAGTGCGTGTGATCGGCATTCCATTGCCCGCGTGTATATAAGAATTTGATAATCTCGATGAGCATCTCGATGCCATAACGCTTCATGAATTCTTCATCTTCATAAAGATTCATATAATGGAAGATCGCATAGGCGACTCCGCTTGTCGGCTGAAGCTGGGTCGAAGCATGCTGCCAAAGCGTGCACGCTTCTTTGCCGTCTCGCGTTGCAATCGGGAAGCAAGCCCCTTCGCAGTCTAAATCCTTTGCTCTATCCCTAGCCTGATCCAACGTATGATAACGGAAAAGAAGAAGGTTCTTCGCCGCCTTTTGATCGTTAAAGAGGTAATAGGGCAAGCAATACGTTTCCGAATCCCAGAACGCATGCCCAGAATAAGCTTCGCCAGTAAGCCCTTTGGCTCCGATATTATTATCTTCCTCTAAGCCATGGTAAGCCTGGATCATCTGGAACTGGCAATAACGGATTCCTTGCTGGTCAGCTTCATCGCCATCAATAATGATGTCGCTTTTGGCATAATGCTCTTTGAAAAAGTCTGCATTTTCCTTCTCGATTCCCGCAAAACCCATTGATTTTGCCAATTTCAAAGAATCTTCTGCTTGAGGGAGAAGGCTATCTAAATGATCGCCTTTTTTGCTCGCTAAGCTGGAGACATAACGCGTGAATTTTCTTCTTTCGCCTTTATGAATCGTCTCTTTGATTCTTAAGGAAAGATCAGAGCCTTCTTCCTTGCTTTGTAGAGGCTGCTTATTGCCTTCGATTTCCATGTGGACGCAGATGCTTTGGTTGGTGGTTGGCGTCCTTAGATACATCCCTTGCTTATTCCTTTGGCTCCAACTTCTCTCCTTGTTCCAATAGCATTGGTTGCCCCAATGAAGCGGGTGGCCATCCAAAAGGAAAGAAAGGTCAAGATCGATATCTTCGTTAGGCGCGATTTCGATTTCCTGGATCGCGATGGAAGGATGTTTCATCGAAAGGATTCTTCGGAAGCAAAGGTCAATCTTTTTTGAACCGATTTCCCAATGGAAGGTGCGTTCCAATGATCCATCGCGCATATCAAGGACCCGTTGGAAATTGGATATTTCAGCGTCGGCTAAATCCAATTTCTTTCCATCGACGGATAAATGGATTTTTAAGAAATTGGGCGAATTGATCGTGAAATGGCTCCGCTTAGCAATTCCTCGATAGGCATTAGGAACATCCTCAGTCGCATATTCAATAATCCCGTTATAGTAGATACCGATTAAAGAAGGCAAGCTCGTACCCTCTTCAAGGAAGCCGCGGATGCCACAATATTCGTTGCCCAATGAAAACAAGGATTCAGATACGGCGTTTTTCTCTTTGTGGAAACCTTCTTCGATAATTCGATATGGGTCGACTTTCAAATAACGATCAGCAACTTTTGCCATAAATTACTCCTTGCTCCCTTTTGATGCGCCAACATTCATAATCTGGCGCTGGAATATCAAAAAAATGATGATTTGAGGGATGACGGAAAGAAGAATCAGCAAAAGGAAATCCGGCAATTGAAGTGGCGGGTTCGTGTTGGAGATGTTATAGATGCCAACAACGATCGTTTGGTATTCCTGATTCTGCAAAACGCAATAAGGGAGGAGG
>CAMOEH010000062.1 GCA_946612055.1 uncultured Bacillota bacterium
GTCTCGATGAATGTGGCTACGACAGAAGAGAGTTGGTCCAATTCCTTCTCCATTTTCGCGGTATAGGAAGTCGAAACGACATCGGGGAAGAATTCCGATAAAGCATCGACAACTCTTATGCCATCTTCGGTTGGGACCAAGCTCCCGTGCTCGCTAACAACATATTTTCTTTTTAATAAGGTTTCGATTGTCGTGGCGTAAGTCGACGGACGACCAATTCCTTTTTCTTCCATCGCTTTGACGATGGAGGCTTCGCTATAGTAAGGCTCGGGTTTGGTAAACTTTTGTTCGGTCACCACAGATTTGATATCAAAGATATCTTTGTCGTCGATCGGCGGAAGAGGAGCTTCTTCCTTTTCGGAGAATTCACTATAAACGGCTTCAAAGCCTTTGAAGAGGGTGACGGTTCCAGACAAGGAGAACTGCAATCCATTTCCTTCAAGAATTACCGTGGTTTTCTCGATGACTTTATTTGCCATCAAAGAAGCCATCGCCCGATCATAAATCAAGCGATAAAGCTTTGCTTCTTTGGCGGGAACGAATTTTTCAACCGCTTCTGGGGTACGATGGGTTCCCGTAGGACGAATTGCTTCGTGGCCATCCTGGGTATTTTCCGAGGATTTGAATTTACGAAGCGTCCCCAAATATTCTTTGCCAAGGGTTTCCAAAATATAAGGCGTGGCGTGACGAGAGAAGAAATCCGGGGAAATGCGCATCGAGTCGGTACGCATATAGGTAATCAAACCAACGTGTTCTCCATTAACATCAAGGCCTTCGTATAGATGCTGAGCCAGCATCATCGTCACTTTGTTCGAAAAATGGAATCTTTGGAACGCTTCTTGTTGCAACGAAGA
The DNA here is from genome assembly GCA_946612055.1 of uncultured Bacillota bacterium. The sequence continues at coordinate 855 of CAMOEH010000062.1, forward strand.
CGTGGTGAACGGAGGTTTTGACGCGACCGATTTCTTTTCTTTATCCATCTTGGCGATGGTCAAGATTTTGGGCATTCTCGCCAAAATCGCATCCACTTCTTCCTTGTTTTTCGCTTTGAAAGGTTTGCCGTCGACTTTCGTCAAAGGAATTCGAATGGTTTTTCCTTTTACATTGACATCAATTTCGATCGTCCAATATTCTTCGGGAACGAACGCATCAATTTGCTTTTTTCGGGCCACGATCATCCCTAAAGTCGAGGACTGAACCCTGCCAGCAGATTGAAGTTTCATCTTCTGTTGCAGCAAAGACGAAACCTTGAAGCCGATGATGCGATCTTCCATTCTTCTAGCTTCTTGAGCCCGGACCAAATCAAGGTTGATATGGCTCGGATTTTCCATCGCCTCTAAAATTGCCGGTTTGGTGATTTCATGGAAAAGGAGACGAGGGGTTTTATCTGCAGGCAGACCAAGGACTTCGGAAAGGTGCCAAGAGATAGCTTCCCCTTCTCGGTCAGGGTCAGTCGCGAGAAAAACTTGGGTCGCTTTTTTCGATTCTTCCCTCAATTCATCGATGATTTTCTTCTTTCTAGGGCTCTCTTCCCAAAGGGCGCGAAAGCCGTGATCGATATCAATGCCTAAGCCCCCACGACCACCGGTTTTCAAATCACGGATATGACCTTGGGATGCTTTCACGACAAAATCATTACCAAGGTATTTCTTGATCGTTTCACATTTTTTGGGGGATTCGACGATAACGAGTTTCATAAATTATGCTAGAAGAATATAAGACGCTCGAAAAGAAAATCAACAGCGCTTTTTCTTATTCCTTATATATAAATAAATAGGGTTTATTTATAGATTTTTGTAAATTTTTAATCCTCTATTTTCTCCTTCTTTGATGGACCTGAAATTCCAGCCAGGAAAAGAAGATCGTCCCCTGTTTCAACTGGGGTAGCACCGTCTTTGATTAACTCATTATTGAGCTTGCCTTCTCCCGCCCGGAAAGGAAGGGCAGCTAGGTCGCGATTAAAGCCCAAAGCAAACCCTGCCGTGATCAACGTTCCGCTTCTAGGACCTGCTTCGCCAACAAAGGTGACTCCACTCAAAGCAGCCAATAAGCGATTGCGGCAAGGGAAATGCTCCGACGATGGGCCAACAAATGGCGGATATTCGCTAAGAAGCAATCCCTTGGATGCAATCTCTCTTTGCAAATGAGAATTCTCTGGCGGGTAATAATGGTTAAATCCATTCCCCAATATGGCGACCGCTTTGCCATAAGGGAGGGCTCCGACGGCTGCTGCGGTATCGATGCCCCTAGCTAGGCCTGAAACAATCGTAGCCCCGTTTCTAGCGCAATCGGCGGCAATCGTCTCTGAATAGGTTCTTGCATAATCGGTTGGTTCACGCGATCCAACGATCGTAATGCAACGTTTATGGTTGGATATCAAACGCAAATCTCCGCGGTAAAACAGCGCAAAAGGCGGCTGAATTACGTGTCTAAGGATTTCTGGGTAATCTTCATCCATGATGGTGACGACGTTGCAACGAAGCCCTTTGACGACTCTCTCGACCTCGCTTGGATTGATATCCTCTCTTGCCCTAAGTGCATCAAGGACATCCTTCCATTGGCCTTTGTACTTGCAACATAAAAAGATAATGATGTCTCTAGCTTCCATGTTTTTCTCCCGGGAAAGTTCCCTCACTTATCTATAGGGAGAAAAAGAGGCGATTTTCTAAAAAAGTTTTAATTGTTTGCTATAAAAGGCGGCAACTGGGGCAAAACTTTTACGATGAACCCCTTCAATGGGGCCGAAATTCTCGAGTTCTTCCATATGCTTTTTCGTACCATAGCCTTTATGGACAGAAAAAGAAAAATTCGGATATTGCTTTTGAAGTTCCGCCATATAACGATCTCGACTTACTTTCGCCAAGATGGATGCGGCAGCAATGCACATTGCCTTCGCGTCACCTTTGATAATCGGAATCGCTGGTGCGGATAGATTTTTTAATGGCATGGCGTCCGTTAAAACAAGTTGGAAGGGGACGTGTAGCTGTTCAATGGCCTTTCTCATCGCTACCTTAGTTGCTTCGTAGATGTTCTTTTGATCGATTTCGTTTGCATCAACAGAAGCGATCCCATAAGCAAGCGCGTGCTCTTTGATTTCATCGAATAAGGCGTCGCGCTTTTTGGCCGTCAGCTTTTTTGAATCGTCGATCGCTTCATTATGATATCCGCGAGGAAAAATCACCGCAGCCGCAAACACGGGGCCAGCTAAGGGCCCCCTACCCGCTTCATCAACGCCAACAATTTGAAGGATATCTTGGCTATAGTAACTTTCTTCTAAATCAAGCAAGAGGAGGAACCTCCAAAGAATAACGGCCGATAAGCCCGTCTTTATATTCCTTAATTATTAAATAGGCGGCTTTGGTAATCGAAGGTTTCCCTCCTTCCAATAAGCCTCGTTTTGAAGCGATTTCACTAAGCACGTCATCGCTTTCTTTTTCATTGATGGCTTCAATTTGGAAGCGATCTTTCAAAGCATTGGGATAATTTTCTTTCCAATAGCCAAGCAAGGCATAGCATAGCTCTTCCGTAGGCAAGACGTCTTCGCGCATTGAGCCAAGCAACGCAAGACGAACCGCCGTTACGCCATCTGGATAATTCATTGGAAGAATGCCAGGAGTATCCAGAAGAACGAAATCCGAACTCAATTTGATCCATTGTTCGGCACGGGTAATCCCCGCTTTATTGCCAACGCTGACGATTTTTCTTCCACCAAGATTATTGATCAAAGTCGATTTGCCTACGTTAGGGATGCCGGCGATCATGACGCGGATTGGCTGAGGTTTCATCCCAAAGCGAGCTTCTTTTGCTCTTTTTTGGGAAAGAAGAGATTCGCAAGCAGAAGATAGCATCGTCACGAAGCGATCTTTCTTCAAATTTCCGGCAATCGCTTTAATTCCCGTTTCCTGAAAATAAGAAATCCAAGCAGCTGTAATTTTTGGATCGGCAAAATCCGATTTGGAAAGAAGGAGAATCCTCGCCTTCCCTTTCGTGATGTCGCTTAGATACGGGTTGCGCGAAGATAAGGGCGCACGTGCATCTAAAATCTCAACAACGAGATCAACCGATTTGACATACCCTTCGATAATGCGGAGAGCCTTTGCCATATGGCCAGGAAAATAATGAACGTTTTGCTGAGCCATCTTATTTCTCCCATTTATCAAGATGATCTTTGGTTAGGTCGATGTAATTCCAAGGCATCTTGGCGTATTTAAGAAGGAATTTGGCTTGCCCGTTATGGTTTTTGTCGAAATAGAATCGCTTCATCGCGGTGATGACATAGGCCTTTCCTTGCATGTAAGAAAGCTTCACGGGTCCCTTCGTTCGCGAATCTGCGGAATTGTTCCCGCCACGATTATCGCCCATAACGAAGAATTCATTTTCTCCTAATGTCCAAAATCCCGTTCCCACTTTAAGCGCAGGATAATTGCGGCTTGGCAACGATGGGAAATCTTCAGCTTCATAAAGATTAGGCAAGGGTTCGGATTCGACGCCATCTTTGATAATCGTCGTCTTGCCCCAGGCAGTGCCATCATTAACCAAACGAACCGATTCCCCTGGGAAGCCAATGATGCGCTTGATCTTAAGCCTGGCGGAATCTTTTAGCCGCCCAGAAGCATCATAATCATCCGCATAATAAGTGATGACGATATCGTAACGATACAAATCGTTGGTCCAATCTTTCGAATTGTCTTTGCCATAGCCAAAGTCGACGATGTCATCGTTTTGGTTTTCGGAATCATTCCAAGTGAAGGGACGATATTTCCCGTTGTCTTTACGAAGACCTTCCCCGTTAAGAGTCGGGTACATCGACATCCCGTTGACATAAAAGGAATATCCGAATCGCGCCGAAAGGCAGATAACGTTTGAAGAAATCGCGACAGAAACAACGAAAGCGGTAACCAAAAAAGCATCGAGAACGATGGTTAGCCAGCGGTTTTTCTTTTTCTTAACTGGTTCCGGCGGGGTTTTGGTTTCGCCTTCTCCAACGATATCGACTTTTTCCACCATGGCCACATTATAGAGAAAGGGGCGTTCGATAGCAATCGAACGAGCCTATGCACGCAATCAAAGAAAAGGGCTCACTGGGGAGCCCTTCGTCACTTTTGATAAGAAGTTTAGTCGACGCTTTTGATACGAGCCGCTTTGCCAGAAAGCTTGCGCATATAGGTGATCTTGTTGCGACGGACTTTGCCGCGTTTCACAACTTCGATTTTCGCGATCGAAGGAGAGTGAATCGGGAAAGTGCGTTCAACTCCGATGCCAGAAGACATCTTACGGACGGTGAAGGTTTCGCTGACTCCACCTCCGCGGCGCTGGATGACAACGCCTTCGAAGACCTGA
>CAMOEH010000063.1 GCA_946612055.1 uncultured Bacillota bacterium
AAGCCTATGGCCCAATGTATAAAAATATTCGAAAATAAGAAGGAGGGCTCTTATGGCTACGTTAAGCTTTGAGAACATCAATAAGATCTATCCCAACCATGTTCAGGCCGTCTTTGATTTCAACCTCGAAATTCAAGACAAGGAATTCATTGTTTTCGTTGGCCCTTCTGGATGCGGCAAATCGACGACCTTAAGAATGGTCGCGGGACTAGAAGACATCACTTCGGGCATGCTTTATATTGATGGCCGCCTCATCAATGGCATTGAACCCAAAGACCGCGATATCGCGATGGTCTTCCAAAACTATGCCTTATATCCGCATATGACCGTCTATAGCAATATGGCGTTCGCTTTGAAATTAAGAAAAGTCTTACGACCTATATATGAAGATAATGAAGAAGCGAAAAACATTCGATTAGAAAACGAGAAGATTAGAAAACAAATCGGAAAATTGTATCGATTTGCCAAGAAGCATAACGAGCCGAAAGAAACATTTGATGAGATCGCTTCTCTCTACTCGAAGATTTTTGAAAACGAGGATAAGGCCAATTCCTTGTTAAAACAAAAAATCGGCTTTTATGAAGATAAAGTCAATGAGTTGGAAAAGAACATCGTTCACCTTAACAAAGAAATCGCCCAAATCAATGAAGCCTTAAGCAAAACCGAAGACGAAGAATCGAAGAAGATTTATAGCCAAGGTTTGGAACAAAGGAAGAGCCAACTCGAAAAAGTAAATGGCGAGCTCGATTATTACAAAAACAATGAGGTTCCTTTGTTCAAAGAACGAAAATTGAACAAATTCGAAATCGATCTCGAAATCCAAAAAGCCGCCCAAATCCTCGATTTGACGCAATATCTATTCCGCAAGCCTTCCGCTTTATCGGGCGGGCAGAGACAGCGCGTTGCTTTAGGAAGAGCGATCGTCAGAAGACCAAAAGTCTTCTTGATGGACGAGCCTTTATCCAATCTCGATGCCAAATTAAGGGTTCAAACGCGCAGCGAGATCTCTCGCATCCATAAACGGGTTGGGGCGACGACGATTTATGTGACCCACGACCAAACGGAGGCGATGACGATGGCCGACCGCATCGTCGTCATGAAAGATGGCTATATCCAGCAAATTGGCGTTCCCGAGGAAATCTATTCTAACCCCGACAATGTCTTTGTCGCCGGCTTTATTGGCAACCCGCCGATGAATTTCCTCGAAGCTCATTTTGATGGTAGCAAATTGTTTATTGTTTCTTCGGATAAGAAAGAGGAAATTAAAATTACAAAGGAACAGTTGGAATTGCTCCAAAAATATCAGGAGGGCGAATTTGATCTAACTCTTGGTTTAAGGCCAGAAAGCATCTATTTAAAAGGGAATGCGGCCTTGTCCAAACAAGCACAATATTTCGATGTTGTCTGCGATTTCCGCGAACTCTTAGGCAATGAATCGGTCGTTTACACAGACTTGCTTGGGCAACGGATGCTGGTTAAGATTGAGAATAAGATCAAAGTGAAGTCCGATGACAATCTTGTTATTGGCTTTAACCCAGAATCGCTCTATTTCTTCGATAAAGAAACAACCAATAGAATTCGCTAAATATGAAAAAGATATTACACCTGATTTGCAATGCACACATCGATCCCGTTTGGCAATGGGATTGGGACGAAGGAGCTTCCGCCGCTTTGGCAACATTTCGTGCCGCGGCCGATTTGCTCGATAAATATGATTTCGTCTTCTGCCATAATGAAGTCCTTCTTTACGAATATGTCGAAAAATACGATCCGGAACTATTTAAGAGGATTCAGCATTTCGTTGAGATCGGCAAATGGAAAATCATGGGAGGATGGTATTGCCAGCCCGATTGCCTTGTTCCTTCGGGCGAATCTTTCCTCCGTCAGATTTCCTTAGGCAGAGAATATTTCCTTGAAAAATTCCATAGTCAGCCGAAAGTAGCGATGAATTTCGATAGCTTTGGCCACACTAGGGGATTGGTCCAGATTCTCAAAAAGACCGGTTACGAAGCCTATATCTTCGCCCGCCCAATCGCTTCTTACGTCTCTTTGCCTAGGTTTAAAGATTATCCTCATGGCCCTTTCAACTGGGTTGGATACGATGGAAGCAAAATCAAAACTCTCCGTTATGAAGATCCCCTCAACAATTACGGCACAGGCTATGGCGAAGCAAAATACGCCATCGCCAGGAAAGCCAATTTATATGATGACGAAGTGGTTCCCGTCTTATGGGGAATCGGAAATCATGGCGGCGGTGCTAGCGCGAAAGATCTCGAAGACATCATCGAATTGACCAATGAGAAAAAAGGGGAGTGGCGCATCATCCATTCCAATTTAGAAGATTATTTCTCTAGCGTTACCCCCTTAAGCGAAGAAGACCGTCAGATCTTCGTTTTCCTGAAATCCTATTCTTCCGTTAACGCGATCAAATTGGCCCACGATCAGTTGGAAAATGCCCTCTATATGAGCGAGAAAATCTGTTCGATCGCCGATTTGCATTGCGGCAGGAAATATAACAAAGAAATCTTCAAAAACGCCGAAAGAGTCTTATGCCAAGTCGAATTCCACGATATGCTCGCGGGAACTTCGGTCCGTTCAGCAACGTTATCCTCTTTGAAAAAGATCTACCACGCGATGGACGAATTGAAGCGGGAGATGTTTGCTTCCTTTGTCGCTTTGGCTGCGAGTTTGCCTCCGGCTAACGATGGAGAGGACTGCAACGTCTTCATCAATCCCTATCCTTATGAATATAACGACTACGTCGAATGTGAAGTCCATCCTCGGGATTACCCCAATGGCGGAGAAGAATACCA
>CAMOEH010000064.1 GCA_946612055.1 uncultured Bacillota bacterium
GAGCAAATTGCGAGGGGCGTTTTTGCATTTCTTCCCTTTAAGCGAAGTCATCGATCCATAAACAGGATTATCTTCAAACTTTGCCATAGAAGAATCGCCAGCAAGCAAAGCAAGAATCCCCGCATCATTTAAGGAATAAGAACGCTCCCCCATGCTCATGATGGCGGCAAGGCATTTTTTCTCCAAAAGGCTCGGGTTTCTTTTCGCGGTTGCCATAGAAGAAATTATATCGATTTTCTATTAAGAAAAAAGATGAATCACTTCGATTGCTTCTTGGATTGCAAAGGACTAAAATGTCGCGGCAACGAAAATGGAAGAAAAAGAAACGATTGAATTAATCAAAGCCACCCTCGATAAAATTCGTCCCTTCCTTCAACGGGATGGCGGGGATATCGATTACATTGGCTTCCGCGACGGCATCGTTTATGTGACGATGGTTGGCGCTTGCGAAGGTTGCACCTATGCCCAAGCCGATATTTCTTCCGGCGTTGAAATCATCTTGATGCAGGAAGTCCCTGGCGTCATCGCGGTCAAATCCGATGAAATCCCCGAGGATATCCTCCAAGCTTACCTTGACGAGAAAGCTTCCCATTAACAGCAAGAGAAAAGAGCAGGTCGCCCTGCTCTTTTTTTGGTTTTGGTTATTCTTTGAACCAGAAGATGCGTCCGGTGATCAAGATGAAGACGAGATCAAGGACCCAGCCAATGAATCCGCCCCAGATAATCCAGATGACGGCAAGAACGATGTGAAGGACGTTCTTGTTCGCGATGGCACCGCCAAGGCGATAGATGCCCCAGAGGATATCAACGATCGGCAAGCAGAAGAGGATCTTGACGAGTCTGGATCTACCATCCAGCCAATTGCAGAATGCTTTCATTTTTTTCTCCTTCCGCAATAAATATAGATGCTTTAGATTCAAAAATAAATATAAATTAAAAATCTTTTTAATTTGCTTTTTACTTGTTTTGCACACTATCGCCTTGATTGTGCAACTTTAATCGAGGAAGAGATTTTCTTTCTTATTGGCTAACACATAGCCATCGCGGTTATAAACGTCTTCGCGGTTATAACGAAGTTTCTTACCATTTAGATCGACCATAACTCCACCTGCTTCGGTCAAAATCAGGTCACCGGAAGCGACATCCCATTCTTTGGTGAAAGGCGATCCCCGATAGAAGAAATCGGCATTTCCTTCGGCGATGCGCCCGAATTTCAAAGCGGCGCCAACCATTTCCATCTCTTCTTCGAAATGTTCCTTGTGGGAGGCGAAGAAAGCTTGTTCTTTCTCTTGGAAGAAGGAGATTGAGCGCATAGCGCGCAGCTTAGAAACGCGGTCAGAAACATGGAGACGAACTTTGCTTCCATCTTTTTCGATGCGATAGGAGCCCTCTCCTTTGATCGCGGCATAAGTTATGCCTAACGTCGGCACGTGGATGACACCAGCTACGATTTCATGATCAACGCATAACGCAATATTGGTCGTGAATTGGCCATTGCGGGAAACGAATTCTTTCGTCCCATCGACCGGATCAACAATCCAAATCGCTTTTTTGGTCAAGCGTTCTTTGGTGTCTTGGCTTTCCTCCGTCAAAAAACCGTATTCTGGATATTTCTCTCCAAGGATTTCGCGGATTAAAGCATCCGCGGCCTTGTCGGCTTTGGTCACGGGGGAATCATCGGCTTTGATTTCCACTTCAAATGGGGTTTGATAAATCGATAAAATCACTTCCGCCGCTTTCTTAGCCGCGAAAATGGCATCTTCTAATTGTTGTTCGTACATATAACGTCCTCTTATTCCATTATATCGGATTGGACGGAATTGAGGTCAGCAAGAAGGGCGGAAGATTTTGCCCCATTTGGGTATAAGGAAAGCCCAGCGGCATATCGATGACCGCCTCCACCATATTTTTTGGCAGTAGGCTGGACGGGATAGCCATGGTTAGAACGAAGCTCAACGCGGATCTCCCCATTCTCTTGTTCGGCAAATAAAGCGTAAATGGGAGTATCTAATGTTTCCCCAATCGTATTTACAAGGGAAGAAGCTTTCTCGATGGAATAATTACGGTCTTGGCAATCCGCATAAGAGAAGGAAGCGTAAGCCACGTTTCCCTCGACTTTGATTTTCGAACGGAGATAAGCTTTGAACTCTTTGGTTTGGTCGTCTTCCCAATAGGCGATTTTTTCAAGAAACTCTGGTTTTGCGCCGAATTCGACCATCTTATTCGCAAGCTCCAATGTATGCTTGGTCGTGCCTTGATAACGGAAATTCCCAGAGTCGGTCATAAGGCCAAGATAAAAGGCATTTGCGGATTTTTCGTTCCATTTCCAGCCTCTTTCAAGAATGAAATCGATGATGAGCTCCGCGGCGGCAATGCAATGCTCGTCGACGATATAAAGACCATCGAACCATTCGCTATGCTCATTGATGCAATGGTGATCGAATTTGATGGCTTCTTTTGCCAAATAGACGCGATGATCTTCAACGCGGCGTAAGCAGGACACATCGACTAAGATCGCCAAAGAAGAGGCGATTTCTTTATCGTCGATTTGATCCATATCCCCTAAATAGGGATGAAATTCTTTCCAGCCGCTTCCGACGGCATAAACCTTTTTCTTTGGGAAATTCGATTTCAAAAGTTCGCGAAGACCAATCTGGCAGCCATAGCAATCCCCATCGGGATGCTCGTGCCCGTAGATCGTGATGACATCGGCATCAAGGATTTTTTGATAGATTTGCTTCGAATAGTCCATAAGGAAGCCCAATAGAATACTCTATTTCTTCCTAATGGCAAACAATTTTTTAAACAGAATTAGGCAAAATCGTCATCAAGGACGGAAACAAATTGATACGAGGGATACATCTTGCTCATCGCTTCCACGATGGATGCTCGGCTTTGATCGGGGTCTTTCGCTTCGAAGGAGAAAACCAAATCGAAACTGACGATTTTGGTCTTCTCGTCCACATAGAAGCCATGGAGCTGAACGAAATCACGATTCTCCAAGACAATCTTTTGGAGATCTTCTTTCATCTTCTTTAGCTGGGGCGTGAACGTATTTGAAGCATAAATACCGATCGTCATGACAATCCCGAAATTTAGGAAGATTTCTTGGGCAATGGTTCTTTCTAAAGTATGGATTTCCCTGGCGGTTAGGCCATCATCGACTTCGACATGGACCGATCCAATCGATTTGTTGACACCATAGGAATTGACAATCAAATCGTAAGCGCCTTTCACTTCGGGGTGGCTCAAAATAGCCTTCTTAATTTCGGAAGCTTTCCCTTCTTCCATCCTTTCTCCAATCAAAGAAGAAAGGCTTTCTCGTAGCACGCCTACCCCGCTTTTGATGATGAATAGGCCAATGAAGATGCCAATGTAGCCTTCCAAATAAAAGGAAGCAAAGCGCGAAACTAGAGCTCCTACTAACGTCCCTAATGACAATAACGAATCAAGCAAAGCGTCTAAACCCGACGCTTTTAAGGCATCGGAAGACGTCTTTTTCCCTTTGAAGCGGAAGAACAAACCAAGCGCCACCTTAAATAGAATTGCGACCGCGATGATGATAATTCCCCAATTGGTATATTCGGCCATCGTTCCGTTTTGGAAATGGTCGATGATGGAACGGATGGATTCATAAACCGCTGTTCCGCCAGCAAATTAAATCAATCCAGCGATCAGGGTCGAGGTCAGATATTCGATTCTTCCATACCCAAAGGGATGTTTTTTGTCTGGCCGTTTCCCCGATAATTTGGTTCCGATGATCGTGATTAAGGAAGATAAGGCGTCGGTTAAATTGTTAACGGCATCCATGATGATCGAAACGCTCATCGCCAAATAGCCGACAAAAGCTTTGAAACCAACCAAGATGATATTTCCGATAATACCGACGATACTCGTCGTTACGATTTCTTTTTCTCTGTTCATGGGGATATTTTATCGCGATGCCATTTAAAAGAAAATCCGCGCATACAAGCGCGGATAATTCGTGAATTGTTAGAAGAAATTAGTAAGCGAGATCTTCTTTCTTCATGCCAAGGATC
>CAMOEH010000065.1 GCA_946612055.1 uncultured Bacillota bacterium
AATTCCCCGTTTGCCACGAAGACGGATCTACTCAAGGGGTTTTGTTATCTTCCCAATGGCAAAAATATTCCGTTGATTTGACGAAGGTTCTTGATGGATCAGAAGGTCCAACGACGGTTGATCCCGAATTGCTTCAACAACTGGTCTCCATTGAATTTGCATTCCACGCACCGAGGACAACGGAAAAGATTAAATTGCACATCAAAGACATCTTGTTTACGAAGACCAAGACCGTTCATTCCAAACAAACCACGACGGAGCAAACCGACTCTCGCATCGCCCTCCCGGAGGAAAGAAAATGAAGCAAAATTATGACACCTTTGCCTTGATGGTAGATTGCTCGCGTAATGCGGTTTTGACTCTGAATGCGATTAAGCGTTTGATCGTACTACTTCAAAAAATTGGATACACCTCCCTCTTGCTTTATACGGAAGATACCTATGAGGTCAACGAAGAACCTTATTTTGGTCATCTCCGTGGCCGTTATTCCAAAGAGGAATTAAAAGAAATTGTTCGCTTTGGAATTGATCACGACATCGAGATTATTCCTTGCATTCAAACTTTGGCGCATTTAGATCAAATCTTCTCTTGGCCAGAATATGAAGAATGCCACGATGTCCTTGATGTTTTGCTTGTTGGAGAAGAAAGAACGAGCAAACTCCTTGATCATATCTTTGATACCTTGGCCGAATGCTTCCAATCTCGCCTTGTTCATATTGGCATGGACGAAGCCTTTGGGTTGGGGCTAGGCAAATATTTGCTAAAGAACGGTTTTGCTAATCGGCAAGAGCTTTTCTTAAAGCATCTCAATCTCGTCCGAGAGAAAGCGAAAGCCCATGGTTTTGATTGCTTGATGTGGGGGGATATGTTCTTCCGCCTTGCTAGCGGGGGTGAATATTACGACACGTCTGCCATTATTTCGCAAAAGGTAATCGAAAACGTGCCTCATGACATCCGACAAATTTATTGGGATTATTACCACAAAGACAAAGCCTTTTACGAGAAGATGATTGATCTCCATCGTAGCATTGATCCTTCTTGCTGGTTTGGCGGTGGTATTTGGACTTGGTGCGGATTCGCCCCCTCTTATCAATCAGCCATTGAAGTCACAAAGCCAGCAATGGAAGCGTGCCGCGAAAAAGGCATCAAGAATATTATCATTACGGCTTGGGGCGATAACGGAGCCGAAACTTCCGTTTTCGCTGCTCTCCCTTCTATTTTTTATGCCAGACAAATTGCCGATGGCGTTGAGGATATGAACCTCATCAAAAAGAAATTCGAAGAGATTGTCGGAGCCCGTTATGATGACTTCGTTTCCTTAAGCAGCATTGACCAAATCCCTTTCCCTGGCGGAACGGTATTTGAAAATGGGCCATCTCCTTATAACCCATCAAAATATTTGATGTACAACGATCCTTTCTTAGGAATACTCGATTATCGAGAAAACGAAGCCTTTGTTGATCATTTCAAAGCGAAGGAAAAAGAATATGCTGCTTTGAAAAATAGCATGGGCGATTATGGATATCTGGCTTTCTTCTATGAAAAGCTGGCCTCTTTCCTTGTGGAGAAGAATTGCCTTGGCATCGATTGCAAAGAAGCCTATGCAAAGAAAGACAAAAAAGGTTTGCTCAACTTGAAGGCGAGAGTAGAGAAAGCGATTGAAAAACTCGATGAGTTTTCTCTTGCCTATCGTAATGCGTGGTATCACGACAAAAAGCCACATGGATTTGACGTTCAGCAGCTTCGTATTGGAGGCTTAAAAGCGCGTCTAGAAGAAGTTCAACGACGAATCGATGAATATTGCTCTGGCGAGATTGAATCCATCCCTGAGTGGGATGAACCGATGCTTCCATATGCTCCAAAAGATATCAAAGGCCAGCCATCTTGCTATAATCAATATCTAGTGTTTGCCTCGCCGAATCGGAAATAGATATGGAACAGCAAAAAGGAAGCTCATTAAAAAACCCAAACATTCTCAGGGTCTCCAATCAGTTGCAGGTGATTCGTGCTTTGCAGCGCAAGCCACAAAGCTGCTCCGATATGGCGCGGTCGCTTTCTCTTTCCAACGTGGCCTTAATGAACATCACCGAAGAATTGGCCCGTGAAGGATTTATTGTTCCTCATGTTCCGGTTTCTCAAAGTAAGGTCAAAGGTCGTAAGCCTTTGCTATATACGTTAAATGTTGATGTTGGCGTTTTCTGCGCGATCGATTTTTCGGGGCGCGATCTTCAAGTGGCCCTTTCGGACATGAATAATGCCATCGTAGCTCGCGGATTTGTTCCTAACATCCTTTATATCGACGACCATGCTTTAGCAAAGGTGAAAGACGTCATTGATGAGTTGTTATCTCGTCCAGAGACAAAAAGAAGGAAGCTCCTAGGCATTTCTATTTCTACCCCTGGTGAATTCGATCGCGAGACAGGAAATTTCATCTACGCCCCCCGTATTTCCAATTGCGAGACGATGAATTTCAAAACCTATTTTGAAGGCATCTACAAAGTAAATACTTATCTTTATAACGACGTGAACCTTGGCTTAGTTGGCGAACGGGAATTCGGCTGCATCCCCAAAGAAGCGAAGCACGTGTACTTCGTTTTTATGGATTATGTTGCCGGCTCGTCGTTGTTATTAGATGGAAAAATCTACGAAGGCGCGCACGGATATGCTGGAGAGCCTTCTTCTTATGCCCCCATTGATTCTTTCTCTTCTAGCCAATATTCGGGTCGTTTCTTTACCTTGAACGATATTTATTGGGATCTTCATGAACAAGCCAACAAACATCCCGAAGACCCATTCTATGCTTCTGAGCCATTTCGCTTTTCTGAAGTTGCTTCTCGCTTTAAGGCAGGCGACCCTGTCGTAGTCAAAG
>CAMOEH010000066.1 GCA_946612055.1 uncultured Bacillota bacterium
ATTCCATATCAAGGTCATGTCTTTCTATGCTTTTTCCACCGAGAATTGGAACCGTCCCCAGGAAGAAATCGACCATCTGATGGATTATCTAGAAGAATTTTTCCACCGTGAGATCGATTATTTGGATTCGATCGGGACGCAGATTCGCGTGTCGGGGGATTTGTCGCGGATTCGTGAAAAGACGAGATCGATTTGCTTTGACGCGATCAACCGCACAGCAAATAACTCCAATTGGATTATCAACATCTGCCTCAATTACGGCGGAAGAGATGATATTGTCCGGGCGTGTAAAAAGATCGCTCAGGAATGCATGGATGGCAGATTGGCCATTGATGAAATCAATGAAGAAACATTTGCTGACCATCTTTATACATCCGGGCTGCCTGATATCGATTTGATGATTCGCACCTCGGGAGAGCAGAGGCTTTCCAATTATTTGCTATACCAAAACGCTTACGCGGAATTTGTTTTTACGAAAACCAAATGGCCCGATTTCAAAAGAAAGGCCTTTATTCGCTGCCTAGAAGAATATGAACAACGAGACCGCCGATTCGGAGGACTAAAAAATGGAAAACAATAACGCTCCATCCCCCAAGGAAGAAAAGAAAAGAAAACATCATCCTCAGATTGAAATCAATCCGATGGATGAAAAGAAAAAGGCTTCTTTGTCTTCGCGCCTTTTGGTTGCTGGAATTTTGATTGCCCTAGCGGTGCCTGCCATGATCTTGGGAGGCTGGTATTATTTTGGCTTCGTCTCTTTCTTTTTGATTTTTGCTATCTTTGAGATGATCCACGCCCCTAGAAAGAAATATGGGTGGTACGTGTATGCATTTACTTACCTCATCACGCTAAGCTACGTTTATTGGTTCCTCATCAAATCGAACGTGATGAGCTATCAAGATTACCAAGCCCATCCATCGGATTTCTCTGAGCCGTGGCGATTCTCTTTAACGAACCATTTCACGACTTTGTATGTTTCGATTTTTGGCATCGCCGTGAGTTTCGGGATGTATTCCTTCTTTGCCATCCTTCACAAAGGTTTCGGGTTTGATGACGTTGCTTATTTGTTCTCGATGTCCTTATTTGTCGGATTGGGATTCCAGGCGTTGCTTTTCATTCGTTATTACCCGGTGGCATTGGCCTTTAATGCGGGGCAACCTGGATCAGCATACCCAAGTTATTTTGCCTCCGATATTTCTGCCCCAAGCTTTAAATATTGGGGTTCCGTTGCTTTCTTTGTCTTTGTTGTCTTCACCACTTTAATGAATGATACGGGGGCTTATTTCACAGGAATGCTTTTCGGAAAGCATCATATGAATGAACGCATTTCCCCAAATAAAACATGGGAAGGCTTTGTTGGCGGATGCATCACCGCGGCCATTTCTGGTTTTGGCTTTGCCATGATCACCGATGCGCTTGGATTCCCGGTGCTTCCATCCTTAAAAATATTTGGCGAGCATAGCGGGTGGTGGTGGACACTTCTAATTTGTGTGACGATTCCGCTTATTGGGAATTTAGGCGATTTCACTTTCTCTTTGATCAAACGCCATTTCAAATTTAAAGATTATGGCACGCTGCTTAAAGCCCATGGTGGGGTTCTAGACCGCGCGGATTCTTTGACCTTCTGCTCTATCTTTGCCGCAGTCATCGTTATCTTCATTACCGGGGGGTGGAATTTCTTCGCATGAGAGAAGTCCTTCTTTTAGGTGCAAGCGGGAGCATCGGGTCTCAAACTATCGATGTTCTTAAGGCAAACGAAGACCGTTTTTTGCTTCGCGGTATTTCGGTTGGATATCAATTTGATAAGGCTCTTGCTTTAATCGAAGAATTCCCAAGCATTGACTATGTCTGCGTCCGTAAGGAAGAAGATTATTTAGTCTTAAAAGAACGATACCCTGATCTTGTTCTTTTCTACGGTGATGCTGGGTTAGGCGACATCGTTTCTAATTGCCCTTGCGATATGGTCGTGAATGCCTTGGTTGGTTTTTCGGGATTAATTCCTTCTTTAAAGGCATTAGAAAACAATAAAATTCTTTGCCTTGCCAATAAGGAATCTTTGGTCGTTGGAGGGGAATTGATCCGAAAGCTCCTTAACGAAGGAAAAGGCAAACTTTACCCAATTGATTCGGAGCATGTCGCGATTGCCAAATTGCTCTCCTCCTTTTCCGAGAAAGAGAAAAAAGAAAAGATCGACAAGATTTGGATTACAGCATCCGGTGGTAGTTTCCGTAACAAAACGAGAGAGGAACTCAAATCCGTGACCAAAGAAGAAGCGCTAGCTCATCCTACTTGGTCTATGGGAAATAAAATCACCATCGATAGCGCGACCATGATGAACAAAGGGTTCGAAATCATCGAAGCCTGCCATTTATTCTCGTGGCCTTTAAAGCGCATCGAAGTTTTGATGCACGATGAATCCGAAATGCATTCGGCTCTGCTATTAAAAGATGGCACAATCATGGCCGATATCTCCAAACCCGATATGCATGGGCCGATTGAATATGCTTTGTTTGAAGGCGATGTTGAATTTGATCCGGTTAAAGGGGATTCTTTAGAAGATTTTTCTCCTTTGCACTTTCATGAATTTGATCCAAAGCGCTACCCCGCCGTTGCAATGGCGATCTCCGCCTATAAAAAAGGAGGGATTTATCCCTGCGTTCTCAACGGGGCAAACGAGGAGGCCGTGCATGCGTTTTTGAATGACGCTATCTCCTTCCTTGATATCGAAAAGTGTGTCAAGAAAGCTCTTGATGATTGTACTCAAATCAAAGAGCCTACCCTTGAGGATTTGATAAAAGCCAACGCTTGGGCGCGCCGTCACGTATTGAAGACGATTTCCGAGGAGGGATCCTTATGAGCGGTTTCCTTTCGGTTTTAATCAACATCTTGATCATGATCATTATTCTCGGGGTATTGATCTCGATCCACGAAGCCGGCCATTTGGCGATGGCGAAATTATTCCACGTTTATTGCTTTGATTATTCGATTGGCTTTGGACCGGCTTTGATCCACCGCAAAAGAAAGAAAGGGGAAACCTATTTCTCGTTGCGTGCTTTTCCATTAGGCGGGTATGTCTCGATGTATGGGGAAACGGGCGAAGTTCCCGAAGGTTATGAACAACCGCCTGAAGAACGAAGCCTAGAAAAAATCGCCAAATGGAAGAAAAGCATCATTTTGGTTGCAGGAGTAACGCTTAATTTTGGATTGGGATTGATCTTGATTTTCCTTTCCTGCAGCTGCTTCCCCAATTATTACGCTTCTTATGGAGCGGGTGTTTCTCTTTCTTCAACCGCGGACCCCGTGACGACATATTTGGTCCCTTCTTCCTATCAAGAAGGCGCCCCGATCTTAAGCTATATCGATACGTATATTAACGAGCATCCTTCCGAAGATCTTAAAGCGGATGAAGACTTCGTCCTCTCTCTTCCCTACATCGATGATTATTATGGCTTCATCCTCGATGATGATGTCCATCTGCAACGGGAAATCGATGGCGTTATCTCCGATTACAATCCCGATATCCGTTATGTGGCAACCTACGTGCCTTCTACTTTGGTAGAAGACCATGAACTTGGTCTTTCTATTCGCCTATACGAAGCGTCTACGACTCCCGTTTTATCGGATTCTTTGCTTTATCAGCTCGGCGTCCATTATGTTCCCGATCCAAAAGCCGTTGAAAACAATCTTTATTTCGAAACGAAGAATGTCGAATCGGGCGTCTTCTTTAACCTCAAGCCTCGAATCATCGTTTTGCCAGAAGACCGTCAGAATGCGACCGAATCTTATTTCAATCCGATTTCCGTTGGAGATGGAATCCGGGTGAATATCGAAAGCAAAGGTTATAGCAATACGGGGATCAATTTAAAAATGATCAAACAATGGCTTGGCTGGAAGGGTTCTTGGCGAGCCTGGGCCAAACGTGTTCCTGATGCGATGGGCGCTATTGTGAAAGGGTTTGGCTCCTTATTTACTTCCAAAGGATTCCTTCAAGTCTCCGGCATCGTTGGCATGACGGCCGCGTTAAGCTCGGTTCAAGCGATGGGCGGGGTTGCTAATCTCTTCTATTTCGCCGGCCTAATTTCCATCAATTTGGCCTTCTTCAATCTTTTGCCGATCCCTGGCCTTGATGGCTGGCAATTGCTCGTGACGGCTTTTGAGGCAATCTTCAAACGAAAGATGCCCCAAAAAGTCCAAGGCATCGTTTCTTATATCGGCATCGGTTTATTGCTTTTATTTGCTTTGGCAATCATGATCAAAGACGTGGTCATGTTATTCATTTAAGGAGAGCATCATGGGCGAGAAGATGGATGGTTTCTTACGATCGATTGGGATTCAACAAACCGAAGATTTTGATTTGGAATTCCTTTTCTTAGTGATGAATCCCCATATTCAGGGCCAAATCGATATGGCCATCGTCAAATCGACCCCATGGTCTTATACTCAGCTTTCCGCTTTCTTAAATGGACTAGCTAATATCCGATATCCGTATTCTCTTCGCTTCAATTACGATGTGGAGATTACTCCTGACGATGTTTCGAGCTTATTCATCGAATGGTATTTCGACCATTATTATGTTCCGCCTACCTTCGAACTCGTTTCTCCTAGGGAAGGCGTGATCGAATTCATTTTCGATAGCGAAGAAGAACGGAAAGACCGCATGGATGCGATTGGGGAATTCTCGAAGCTCCTTGGCTTCTTTACCTATCCTTATGCCATCATTTCTAGCGTTCGGACTTCTAAAGAAGAAAATGTTACCCCTGAGGTGAAACCCCAGGTAGAAGCCGAACCTGAAAAAGTTGAACCCAAGAAAGCGGAAGTTGAAGAATCGAACGAAATGTCTTTTGGGTTTATAGCTTCTAAGCTGTCTCAAAATCAAAATGCGGTCGAAGAAGTAGCTACTGAAGAACAAGCTGAACCTGCTGCAGAGAAAATAGAGGAACCTGTTGATCCTTTAGATGAAGGAAGACTTGCTGTTAAAAGAGATCTAGAGGCAGCGGTGGCGGAAGGAGAAGAGGTTCTTCTTGATGCCGCAGCCCGTAACTACAAAATCATGATGGAAGAAAGGGCGAGGAAACGCGTCTGGACGACCGGAGACTATAAGCCGCTTCATAGCATCGCCGAAGTTTATACGATGGGAATGCAAAACATCGATTTCGATGGCGAACTATATGAATGTGAGATTCGACCCGGAAAAAACAAAGGTTTGCGGGGAAAATTGTCTGTTGGCGATTGGAATGGCGGTGTCAATGTCCGCGCTTTTGAAAACCGTAGGCTTTCCGCCGATACTTTGAATTCGCTTAAGCCAGGACAGCATATTCGTGTCCGCGGGGCTATTGATGTCGATAAATTTACCAAGCAAAGGGTTGTCATCGCCCATTACATCGACATGCTTCCAGATTATCCGCTTCGCGATGATGAAGAGGAAGAAAAACGCGTCGAGCTTCATTTGCATACGAAGATGTCGACGATGGACGCGGTCACCGATATCAAGAATTATTGCAACCTCGCTGCCCATATGGGGATGAAGGCAATTGCCGTTACCGATCATGGCGTCGTCCAAGCTTTCCCTGCGGCTGAAGACGCGGCCAGAAAATTGAAGAAAGACAAGAATTACGATTTGAAGATTCTCTATGGCTGCGAACTTTATACCTTCAATACAAAATTGACCTTTGCCTATAACCCAGATCAAAGACCCTTAAAAGGCAACACGTATGTCATATTCGATACCGAAACCACCGGTTTATCTTCCCGTCATGACCGCCTAATCGAATTTGGCGCGGTCAAAATGGTGGATGGGAAAATCGTGGATCGTTTTGACACCTTCATCAATCCAGAGATTCCTCTTTCGGAAGAAGCGATGGCCATCAACCGCATTACTAACGATGACGTTAAAGGCGCTCCAACGATCAAAGAGGCCTTGCCAAGCATTCTTCAATTCTTAGGAGATCATATTCTAGTTGCCCATAACGCTTCCTTCGATATCGGCTTCTTGAATACGGCGTTAGAAGAAAATGGGCACCCTCCTCTATCTACCCCCGTCATCGACACGGTTCCGATCTCCCGTTTCCTTTTCCCGACGGTTGCTTACCATAACGAAGGATCCTTATTGAAGAATTTGGGCCTTAGTGTTTATGACGAAGAAAGCGCTCACCGCGCGGACTATGACGCGAATGCGTTGGCCGAAGGTTTCCGCGAGATAGTTATCCGTCTAGAAAAGTTAAAACCGGGGATACGTGTATGTGATTTAAACGATTTGTTTGTTCCTCTTCCCGATGAAAATGATCCCGATCCAATCCATGCTCAGCAAGTGAAAGACGACTATTATTCTTTCTGCCGTCACTTATTTGAATATCACACGACCGTTCTTGTTAAAAATCAGCAAGGCCTTAAAGATCTTTATCGAATCATCAGCAAAGGACACGATGAATATCTTTTCCGTGTCCCGACTTGCCCGTTATGGCTATTAGAAAAATATCGCGAGAACTTCCTCATCGGTTCTGCTTGCTTCTCCGGGGAAATTTTTGAAATTGCCCAAACCAAACGCAAAGACGATTTGGTCAAGGCAATGGCTTTCTATGATTACATCGAAATCCAACCTCCGGAGAATTATAGCTATTTGATCAACATGGGCAGGGTCAAAGACCAAGACAAGCTGATCGAGATTCTAAAAGACATCATCGAAGCGGCCGAAATTGCTGGCAAACCAGTCGTAGCTACGGGGGACGTGCATTATCTTAACCCCGAAGATAAGATTCTTCGCGACGTCTACATCATGGCCAAAGGAATTGGCAACGGTGCCCATCCCTATTGGCCGCCGAAGCGCGATAAGATGCCCTTGTTTGATAACCCGGATCAGCATTTCCGTTCGACAAAGGAAATGCTAGATTGCTTCCGAACCTTCCTTAGCGAAGCAAAGGTAAGAGAAATTGTTATTAAGAACACCAACGATATTGCGGATCAAATCGAGTTTATCGAACCAGTCAGTGATACGTTATATACCCCCGATGCCAACTTGCCGAATTCCGATCAGAAGATCCGCCAACTTTGCGAAAAGAACTTCGAAAAGATTTATGGCGGCAATACCGAGCCCGTCACCCAACGTTGCATCAAAGAAATCTGGGAACGGCTCCAAAAAGAGCTCTCTGGTATCATCGATAACGGCTACGCGGTTACGTATTATATCGCCCATCAATTGATCAAAAAGGCCAATAATGAACCGGAACATTTCATCGTTGGATCTCGTGGCTCCGTCGGTTCTTCTTTTGCTGCGAATTTGGCCGAAATTACTGAAGTAAATCCTTTGCCACCGCATTATTATTGCCCGAAGTGTCATCATTTCGAATGGGGCGACTCTTCGGTGTATAAGTCGGGGTTTGACCTCCCCGAAAAGATGTGCCCCAATTGCGGGCACAAACTGGTTAGCAATGGCCAGAATATCCCCTTCGAAACCTTCCTTGGATTCGATGCGGACAAAGTTCCTGATATCGACTTAAATTTCGAGGAAGAATCACAGCACCGTGCCCATAATTACAGCAAAGAACTGCTTGGCGAGGGCAATGTTTTCCCCGCCGGCACCACTGAACCCGTTGCGGACAAGACGGCTTATGGCTATGTCCGTGGCTCTTTTATA
>CAMOEH010000067.1 GCA_946612055.1 uncultured Bacillota bacterium
ACTGGGATCGGACCAGTGCGTCTCGGATTCAGAGTCCGATGCCTTACCACTTGGCTACACCCCAAGGCAAAATAATTCTACTCAAGTCCATTATAGAAACAAGAGAAAATTGCTTAAGCAGCGTCCACGTGGTCCTTATAAGAAGATGACGATGCGGCGTATTTTTCTTTCGCTTTCGCATCTTCCCCGTTGAGGTAGAACCCTTTTTTGGAGGGGACGTGCGTATATTTTTTCTTCTTTTTGAGTTTCATGTTATCTCATGATCAGCAAAGTGATGTAACCAGAAGCCAAGGAAACGGCTAAGCAAGTCGATAAGACGAGAAGGCCGTTTTTCCAATTCTTGTTTTTGAAGATCATCAGCATCCCTAAGCCGGCGTTAACAAGCAATCCAGAAAGCAAGGCTCCAAATGGTAGCGCTCCTTGAAGGAAAAGATCGCTAAGCAAAACGGAGGATACGCAATTGGGGATCAAGCCGATGATGCTTGCGTATAACGGGGTGAGGTAATGCTGAGAAGTCAGCCAAGAGGCGATGTTTTCTTCGCCAACAAAATAAACGAGGGTCCCGAAAGCGAAAGCAACGATGAAACAATAAGCCCAGATCTTCAACGAATGGATGATGGGGTGAAGAAGATGCTCTTTCCAGGGTGAAGCTTTCTCTCCTTCGATTTCATGTCCGCAGCAACCGGTATGGATCGAGGGGGTTCCTTCGCAATGCTCAAGATGCTCTTCGACTTTTTTTTGTCGCTTGAAAAGCAACAAATCCACTAGCATCCCCACCAGAACGCCGATGGCAATCTTTAAGCCGATGAGAATGAAGGTGAGATACCAATTCGAGGACCAGTTGGCGAAAAGAATCGGCAAAGCTTCATCCGAGCAAGATAAGAAAATCGCGATGATCGTGCCGACGGTCAAATGGTGTTTGTTGAATAAATCTGCCGCGACAACGGAGACGCCACATTCGGGGATAATGCCGAAGATCGATCCAAAAAAAGGCGCCCATTTTGTATTTTTTTCCAACAAACGACCAACCTTGCCCTCAACGAAGAGATGACGATTTGGAAGACAAAAACAATCGCGAGGATTTTCAAGGAGTCGAGTAAGGAATCAAGGAATACTTCGAGCATGGTTTAATGATAATACGAATGTCAATACCCTTTCTTTAGGAAAGAGTTGCCCGTATAATGAAGCCATGAAAGCAAAAGACCTTTTAATCAAAAAAAGCAAAGTCGAGTTCCTTTATAACGACATCACAATTGGCGAAGCGCTTACGATCATGAACCGCCGGCGCTATCAAATGATCCCGGTGTTAGAAAGGAATAGCCTTCGTTATCTTTATTCCGTTTCTAGTGGCGATTTCCTCCGTAAATTCCTTGAAGATGGGGATATCGAGAAAACCAAAAATGCTCCGTTATCTTCCGTCACGGTGGAACGCCTTATCATCTCTTGCTCTGCCGAAAGCGAAATCGATGAATTTTCTGATCTCATCACGCTTCAAAATTACGTCCCAATGGTCGATGACCGCGGCGTTTTCCAAGGAATCGTCACGCGTCGTTCCATCATGAATTACCTTCTAAACAAAGCCGAGGAATAAATATGTCTGATTGCAATCACCAATGCGGGAATTGCTCTGTTTCCGACTGCGCAGAGCGTTCCCCTGCTTCTTTCCGTGTCGAAGCTAACCATTTTTCTCACATCAAAAAAGTCATTGCCGTCGTCTCTGGCAAAGGAGGCGTTGGCAAATCGATGACCACCGCTATTTTGGCGGTCAATGCCGCTAGAAGCGGGAAAAAAGTCGCGATTATTGATGCCGATATCACTGGCCCTTCGATTCCAAAAATCTTTGGATTAACCGGCATGGCCAAAAGCGATGGAACCGATATTTTCCCTGTTTCCACTGCAACGGGCATAAAGACGATGTCTTTGAATTTGCTGACCGAAGATCCTTCTGCTCCTGTAGTTTGGCGCGGCCCAATCCTAGCTGGCTTATTGAAGCAATTCTGGACAGATGTCGCTTATGGGGAGATCGATGAACTTTATATCGATATGCCTCCAGGAACTGGCGATGTCCCTTTGACCGTCTATCAATCTTTGCCTGTGGATGGCATCGTTTTGGTTACTTCTCCCCAAGAACTTGTTTCCTTAATCGTTGAAAAAGCCGTCAAGATGGCGAAGATGATGGATATCCCAATGATTGGCATCGTCGAGAATTATTCGTATATGAATTGCCCTTGCTGCGGAGAAAAGATCTATCCCTATGGCAAAGGAAACGAAGAATTGGCCTCTCGATATGAGATTCCTATTTTCGAGCGCTTGCCAATTGATCCGAAACTAGCCTCGAGTTGCGACGAAGGGAAAATCGAAGAATACGAAGGGCCGTATTTAACCGCCCTATCTGAGGCGATCCACAATTCCAAAGGACGCGAATAAAGTTATTCCGCGAGGAAATCGCGGATGATTTCACTGGCCATAACTAATCCTGCAGAAGGTGGGACAAAGGCCGTGCTTCCAATAATGCGAGATTCCCCATTAAGCGTTGGCTTGATGGGGTTTTCTTTGGAATAAACAACTTTTAAGGAGGGAATGCCTCTTTTTTTGCATCCCTGGCGGATGACTTTGGCTAGAGGGCAACCGCTAGTTTGATAAATGTCCGCAACTTCAATGCGCGTTGGGTCAAGCTTATTGCCCATCCCCATGCAGGAGATGATTTTGGCTCCTGCTTCTTTAGAGGCCTCAATCAAATCTAGCTTTGCGCCAACCGAATCGATTGCGTCGACGACATAATCGGCATCTTTAAAAGGGAATAACGCGTTTTGCTCCTTCGAATAAAAACAATCGAATTTGCTAATCTTGGCTTCGGGATTGATCGAAAGAATCATCTCTTCCGCGACATCGACTTTCTTTCTTCCTAGGGTGTGGACGTTTGCGATGATCTGACGGTTGATATTGCTTTCATTAATAACGTCATGATCAACGAGGATAAATTCCCCGATTCCCGATCTAGCCAAAGCATTGAGGCAATATCCCCCAACGCCTCCTAAGCCAAAAATAGCCACCTTCTTATGGGAAATCGTGGCGAATTTCTCTTCTCCGATCAAAGCGATGA
>CAMOEH010000068.1 GCA_946612055.1 uncultured Bacillota bacterium
AAGAAGGGATCCCTGTCCTCCCCATTCCTGGTAACCACGATGACCGTGGATACAAAGCGCTCAAATACGCCCATGACCGCACCGAACCAGTCGAAACAATCGATTACGATGGCTTCTTATCCTTATACCGCGAATTCGGTTATGACCATGCTTTAAGCAGAGATTCTTATTCCTTCAGCTATTCTTTTCTTGTCTCTAACCATCTGCAAATCATTCTTTTGGATGCCAACCGCACTTTAGAGGGATATCTTGATAAGAAGACGATCTCTTGGCTAGAAGAGGCTTTGGAAATCGGGAAAGAAAGAAACTATCAAACGATGGTGGTTTGCCATCAAAATTTCTACACCCATAATTATCTTTTCCCCCAATATGAAATCAGCAATTCCATCGACGCTTTGTCTTTGTTTGAACAATATGACGTTCCTTTGTTGCTTTCCGGGCACGCCCATTTCCAAAACCGGATCGATAACGAATTGACCGAAATCGTCACCGAATCGCTTTTGGTCACCCCGATCCAATATGGCCCCGTATCCTCCACGCCTTCCTCGTTAAGCTATAAAACATCATTATTGAAGGTTCATGACAAAAACGGAGAAGAAATCCCCATCCAAGATCTAGCCCTCTCCCATTTTGAAGAAATCAGCTACCGCCAAGCCAAATCCGCTTTAACGGATGTGGATTTGTCTGAGGTAAGGAAAGAAGAAATGGCTATCGCCTTTTCCAAAATCCATCCGCAATATTTTGCCGGAAACATTCGAAGCATGAACGAATATAAGGACGAAATCCGCGAATTTATTGCTCATCGGGAAAGCCCATTACGAAACTACGTCAAATCGATTTACGATAATTACAACCGTCATGAGAACCATCGCCATTTTCATGTCGATTTCAATAACAATTGAACTCATTCCATGCCTTGCAAATGTACTTTCATCTTCTATAATATGTACAGAGGAAATAAACGATGCGTACAGTTAGTTCCACCGAATTCAGAAACAATTTTGCAAAATACTCGGCGATTGCTGAAAAAGAGGAAATTGCCGTAACGCGAAGAGGGATCGTGATTTTTCGTATTTTCCCTGAAGCCGTGAAACAAATCGCAGAGGCTCAAAGTTTCTTTAATCTTCTTCCTCCTGATGCTTCCGTTGGAGGCGAGAGAGAATAGATGAGAGTTCTTTTTGATTCCAATGTCATCATTGACGCAATCAGCCAACGTGATGGATTCAACGAAGATTCAAAAGCGTGCTATCTAGCCGTCCCAATGAAAAGGGTAGCTGGCTTTCTTTGCGCCAAGCAAATCACCGATATTCATTACACGCTTCAAAAATACCTGAAAAACGAGGCAATAAATCGTAAGTTTATATCCTTTCTTCTTTCAAATTACGAAATTATACCAACCAGCAAAGAAGAACTATCCGATGCCTTGGACTCAGATTTGGATGATTATGAGGATGCCGTTTTGCTCAATTCTTCTTTGCGTTGCGGCCTAGACGCAATCGTTACAAACAACCAAAAGGATTTTAAAAACGCAAAAATAAGAATCCTCAGCCCAAAAGAATTACTAGAATTGATATAAATTTTCGCACGTTTTAATTACGCAATCTTTTTAATAAAGGTACGGACTTTGCGATGGTCCCTAACATTGAAATGGGAGAACATCGTCAAGATATTGGCGTTATCTTCTAAGGTCAGATTCGTCTCGCAGTATTTGACTTTCCCTGCTTTCATATCGCGAAGAAGCGGAATCGTCGAGCACCAGGAAATCCCCGTGTTTCGATACTCATCTCTTACCCCGATCAAGCCAAGTTCCATTACATCCGAATGACGGATTTTCTTTAATAATGGGAAAAGAATTCTCGGGGTGATCTTCCCGCCGGTTTTATTTAATAAAGGCGTGATATGGGGGAACATGATCCCAAAGGTGACGACGCGGTCATTCTCATCGACAATGAGACGGAGGTAATCGGTTGATAAAACCAAGCGGAAAGAAGCGATCATATCCTTGATTTGATCTTCAAGGAAAGGGACGGTCTGATAAAGGCTTTTATAGGATTCTTCGACAATCTCGAAGAATTGGGGACCATAATGCTTCAACAATTTGTTGGTCGATTTCTCTTCGACATAACGAAGATGGTATCGCTTCATCAAGCGGTCCACCAAAGCGGAGATGCGGTCGGGATCGCTTCGTTCAGAAAGGGTAATTTGATGGGCGATCCAATCGACGTCCTTGCCATATCCGCATTGTTCCAAAAGGGTTTGATAA
Organism: uncultured Bacillota bacterium; assembly: GCA_946612055.1. The sequence continues at coordinate 2,264 of CAMOEH010000068.1, forward strand.
TACGGATAGTTATAATTTTCGGCCAATGTGGTCGGTTCTTCGAATCCTTCGATCAATAGCCCTTCTTTCTCCATATCGGAGAAGCCCATCGGGCCAAAGACTTCGTCCATGCCTAAAGATGCCGCCCAATTTTCAACCGCGCCAAGAAGAGCTTTGCAAACATCAAGATCATCGATTAAATCGAAACGAGTGAAACGGACCCGTTTTTGCTTCCATTTCTCGTTGGCGGCTTTTTGGAGGATCCCTCCGATTCTTCCTGCCATTTTGCCATCTTTATAGCAATTGAAATAAATGGCATCGCAGCTTTGATAATAGAAATAGTCTTTGCGGAAAAGCTTCTTTTCGTCGGAATATAGATTCGGCCCGTAGTAGGGACAGCCTTTATATAAAGCGATGGGGAAGTTAATAAAATCTTTGCGTTGCTTACGCGTTTTGACTTCAACGATTTCAATCATGGCAAGCGTATTTTATCCCCCTTCTATCGCATTGAAAAGGTTTTAAAGAAGGATGGTCTGTTTGCAAAAGGCCAACCAAAATCGGTCTAAGACGTTTTATCCTCGAAAATATGTATGTTGTTGTATTGTTTTGTCATTCTTTTGTCATTATAATTTCAATATCGAGAGGGATCGAGAAATGGAATTGATTCAAGTTAGAGTTGATGAGGAAACAAAAGCCGCCGCCAGTGCTCTTTTCGAAGCATTGGGCATGGATACCTCCACGGCGATTAGATCGTTTCTGAAGAAAGCCATCGCAGAAGGCGGAATGCCTTTTGAGATGAAACTCGATGAATCGACGCGCGAAGCCATAATCGCGGTTAAAGCAATGCGCGAAACCTCGAAGAAAAACGGAAACTCAGAGATGAGTTTGGACGAAATCAACCAAGAAATCGCACAGGCAAGAAAAGAAAGGCGCGTGAAAAATTGAAACGATATTATGCCGTTATAGATACCAATGTGCTTGTCTCCGCTTTGCTTAAAAGCGACTCAATCCCCGGAAAATTCTTGATTTATTGCTTTTTGGGCAAATAACGCCTCTTTTAAATGAAGAAATACTAGCCGAATACGAGGACGTTCTTGGGCGAAGCAAATTCGGGTTTGAAAGCAAAAGGGTCAAATTGCTTATTCAAAGCCTCGAAGAAAAGGCTCTTTTTCTCACGAGAGTAAGCTCTAACGAACTTTTTGAAGACGAAGACGATGTCGTCTTTTTCGAGATTTGCCTTAGCGGCCGGTCAAAAATGAACGCTTTCTTAATTACGGGAAATCTCCGTCACTACCCCACTAGAAGTTATGTTGTCACCCCGAGACAAATGCTGCAAATCATCGAAAAAGATTCTGGCGAATAAACGCTTTAATGGTCGAGTTTTTCCCTAATAAGACAAAACGTATTTTGAAATTGGCGTAAGAATATCCGTAACCAAAAGTAAAAAGCCTTATTTAAGCAAAAGACCTAAGGTTTCAAACAAGCGTTCGGGATCGATTGGCTTCGTCAAATGGGCATTTAATCCTGCCTGCATGCTCTTTTGAACATCTTCTTCAAAAGCGTTCGCGGTCAAGGCAATGATTGGCAAAGACGCATCTTCCCTTCCGCAAGAGCGGATGCGCCTAGTGGCTTCTAATCCATCCATCTCTGGCATGCGTAAATCCATCAAGATGCCATCGTAATGATGAACTGGGGAGGATAGAAATTTCTCTAAAGCGACCTTTCCGTTTTCGGCAAGGTCAACATCGATTTCCTTCATCTCCAAAATGGTTTTGATAATTTCGGCATTGATCTCGACGTCTTCAGCCAAAAGGATCCGTTTGCCCTTAAACAAGCTGTCCGGTTTCTCCACTTTGGCAGAAGCGGCTTCTCTTTTGGCAAGAGAGGAACGGTATTCCTCCAAAATCGAGGAAACGAATAATGGCTTGGCG
>CAMOEH010000069.1 GCA_946612055.1 uncultured Bacillota bacterium
GATACCTTAAGTGAGATATACCCTCGCGATCGATATCGGAGCTACCTCCGGACGCCATATCCTTGCTCATCGCGAAGATGGCGATTTGGTTTTAGAAGAAATCTTTCGCTTTGAAACCCCATTAATTCAAGAAGGGGAAGGGCATTGCCACTGGGACGTGGAAAAATTATTTTCCCACATCTTGGAAGGCATGAAAAAAGCTAAAGAGATTGGCAAGATTCCCGAATGCATCGGCATCGATACGTTCGGAGTCGATTACGCTTTGCTTGATAAACAAGGGAACCGTGTCGCTGAAATTACAAGCTACCGCGATGAGCGGACATCTTTGGCAAAGAAGACGATGTCAACACCGAAACAGATGTTTTTGGAAACAGGCATCGCTCCGAATGCTTTTAATACGGCTTATCAACTTTATTGCGATAAACAATCCGGTTTGCTATCTAAAGCTTCCGAAATGATCCTTTTGCCGAATTATCTTGCCTATCGCCTAACGGGGAAGAAAAGCAATGAGCTTTCGATTCTTTCCACGACGGCGCTACTAGATTCTCGCACTGAGGAATATTCTCCCTTTGTTTTGGGGCAACTGGGATTGACCCCTTCTTTCTTTTCAAAGAAAGTCATCGCAGGAACACCATTAGGTTACTTGCTTCCTGAAATTGAAAAAGAAGTCGGTTATTCAAGCCTTGTGAAAGCTTCGCTTCATCATGATACTGGTGCTGCGTTCTTTGGTGCGGGTGCCCAAAAAGGAGAAGTCCTGATTTCTTCAGGAACGTGGAGCTTGCTAGGAACGATTTTGGATCATGCGATCGTTAACGAAAGAGCATATGAAGCCGGGTTCACTAATGAACTTAGCCGTCCTCACGAAGTCCGTTTCTTGCGGAATATTATGGGCATGTGGCTCATCAATCTCCTGAAAAAAGAAAAAGGCATCGAGTCTTTCTCTTTGATTACCGCGATGGCGGAAGAGGGCTCTGCCTACCAAGAGAGCTTTGACGCTGGCGACGAAAGCCTGCTCAATCCTTCTTCGATGGAAGAAGCGATCTTGGCTTTGCTTAAAAAGGAAAACCGCCCATTGCCGAAAAACGATGGCGAGCTCTTCTATTGCGTTTACCATTCCTTAGCCAAAAGCTATGCCAAGGCGATCGCGGATATGGAAGAAATCACAGGGGAGAAATTCCAAGCCGTGCGCATTTTTGGCGGAGGTGTTAAGGCGAAAATCCTTAACCGTCTTACCGAGCTAGAAACCGGGAAGACCGTGATCGAAGGCCCAAGCGAAGCTACGGCCATCGGAAACCTGCTTTCTATCGGCGCGTAAGCGCTTTGCCGCTTCGCTTTGTCATTTTTTTGTTTTCCTATTTGCGGAGGGAAAAAGATGAAACGCCTTGCCTTAATTGCTCATGACAATAAAAAAGACGAGCTCAAACAATGGGCTGTCGCCAACAAAGAGAGGCTTCGTTGCTTCGATCTTTGCGGTACTGGGAAAACCGCCGAATGCATCGTTAAGGCAACCGGCTTGCCTGTGAAGCCATTTTTAGGTGGCCCTTTCGGGGGCGATCTCCAAATCGGGGCTGAAATCGCCGAAGGGAAAATCGGTGGGGTGATTTTCTTCTGGGATCCGCTTCAAGCCCAGCCTCATGATCCCGACGTCAAGGCCTTGATGCGTATCGCGGCTGTTTACGACATTCCTTTCGCCGCGAATGCTGCAACGGCAACCCTCATTATTAAGAATCTCGAGATTTAGTCATTGTTCATTGACACTGTTTTTTCCGTTATATCATTAGTTTATGATTAATTTTATTATTGACGACACTGATTAGCTGCGCACCTAGCAGCGTAATTAACGAAGAGGATGGTTTGGTGTGACTTCTTTGAGCAACTTGGGTTCTGGCGTTTCTCGTTCTGAAAAGCAGACCATCAATACATTCATTTGGCTTAAGGAGATGTGATTATGATTAAAAAAGTTCAAAACGTTGGATTGGCATTGCTATTGGCCCCATTTCTTTTGTGCTCCTGCGGCAAAACCGAAACCGCACCGGTCAATGAAGGAATCTTCTCACAAACGATGCGTTATGAATTGCTGGACGATTTTTCCGGTTTTCACAAGGATAAAGAGAACGTTACATTAACTTTAGGCGTTGACGGTGTTGCTCGATTCGATTGGGTCGACGTCGCTTCGCAAGGAAAACGTTTCTTCGTTCTATCCTACGAAATTCAGCTAGAACAATGGACGGGGATTGGGTGCTATTTCACCGAGCCTCTTGATGTTTTGGTATTTCACCAAGATTCAATTTCTCCGGCTTATTGGCCTATGGGCAATTCCACCTTATATTATTGGAGCTGTGGCAAATACGATTCCTTAACAGAAGGGAATACAAATGGTTCAGATGAACCAGGGAATACCTCATACGTCCATTATCGATGCGTGAAAGAATGATAAAAAGGAATGGGTTCCGATTAAACCTGGGTATCAAAAATTTTAAAAGGCCAATTGAGGCCTTTTCGTTTGCGGCAATTATTACACGTCCGCGTAGCAGCTTCCCCCGATGAATTCTCTCATCAAGGAATTGCTCGGGATCCATTTGTCATCCATTTCTATGAAGTATTTGAGCATCGACATCAAACGGACGGCGAGGGTATGGCACATTGTATTCCTATTGCTTGCCCAAATCGCCGACCAACATTAACTTCTGGCGCACCTTAATCTGCAACTATGGCCCTTATTGCTTTGAGATTCAGAAATCGCCAGCCGAATTCGGACATATTATTTCTTACCATCTTGTCGAAAGCAATTCGCGCCCTTGACAGCATTCGGTCACATTTTAGAATGGCCACATGATGAATTCGGCCTTAATAATTGGAGCTGTTTTAAGCGCCTCTCTCCCGCATGAACTGAATGAATATTTTTGCAGTTTACAAAATAACTTGCCAGCCATTATTTCGACCATCAATTCTTCGCCTACGACTAAATTTAAATTCAAGACTAGTTCTTATGAATTTTTTAAAATCCTCTTTGATGAGAACGGAAATCCGCTTTATTATTTTGACCTCGAACAGAACAACGGGTTCATTCTCTTCGATTGCGATTATCGAATCATTTGTTTCGACACGTGTGGCGACTTCCCATCCTTGCGGTCAACCAGCGATGTTGTTTTTCGTGATAATACGTTCTTTTTCTCAAATGGTTCTTCTTTTTCTTGGAAAAATGTTCCGCCAGATGACGAAACCCTATACTCGAGCCAAGCCGTTGGAACGATTGGGAGTCAGTTTTCGGATTGCGTCGAATACAACGATCTCGAAGATTATTTGAATTCGAAATACGGCTCTTTTGATTGGGTCATTAGTTCTTCGAATAAGTTAGATGGGCTCCCATTAGGCAAAGCAAACGGCGGATACGTGCAAAAGGATGACGCATTGTATCAAAAGTCCTCTAATGGGTATA
>CAMOEH010000070.1 GCA_946612055.1 uncultured Bacillota bacterium
AATAGAAGCGGAAGCGAGAACCATTTCTCCGATCATCCCTAATCCGATGACGGCAAGGAAAGTGATCGATGCACCTTCGGAAACAGGATCTTTGGAAACAAGAAGCCCCCTTACTTCCGGATAGAACAAAGCAAGCATTGCAAATACTAGCCCCGTGTGGATCCCCGTCAAAATTGGGGATGCCACCGCTAAGTATAGGCCTTTACTTCGCGCTTTGGAAACTTTTCCTAAGAAGGAAAAGGCAAACCCGGCTAAAAGCCCGAAAGCAGCACGAGGCAAAATCGCGACCAAAGGATTCGTGAAAAAGGCATTGAAACCAACCCCAGAAGAGATGGCTTGGATATAGGAAACTAATCCAAACAAAGTCCCCATGAGCAACCCTTTTCTCCATCCTCCAAAGCTCGCAGCAAGCAAAACGGGCAAATGCATCAAAGTCAAAGAGATAAACGGGGTGACGGATATAAAGCCCATGTTGGGAACAAAGCCCATGATGAGCAAAATGGCTAGGAACAAAGCATCGACGACTAACGAGAAGATAATCGATCCTTTTTCGCGCTTTCTTTGGTTATAAGATGAATACACGACCCCCGTGAAAATCAAAGCAAGGGAAAGAAGGATGAAAAAAGAAACGGTGATGTAATTCATTTTACGTGCCTCTTCATGATCTGCTTTAAGCCAATCAAAACAAGATTGGGGACATATTCAAATCCGCTTAGCTGCTCTTTTAATAAAGAGGAATATCCTCCGGTAAGAATCTTTTTCAAAGGACGCCCCGCTTCCATTTCAAAATCTTTGGCTAGGCCGCGAAGAAGATGGGCGTTGCCATAGATTAGAGCGCTATTCATGCAATCGCGGGTATTTTTTCCAATGACTTTCTTTGGCGTTGATAAAGCAATTTCAGGCAAAGCGGCCGTATCTTGGGATAAAGCGCGCAGCCCCATTTCAATCCCTGGGGCGATCGCACATCCAGCAAAAGAGGAGGTCTCATCCAAATAGATGACCTTGCTCGCGGTCCCGCAATCGACAATGACGCAACTCGGACCAAATAACGCTGATGCCCCCGCGCAATCGCAAAGAAGATCGGAACCGACTTCCTTGGGGTTATCGCATTTGATGCCGATCCCGCTTTTTAATCCAGGACCAACGATTTTGGCTTCGATATTGAAGACCTTCTTGATGATTTCGGCCCAATTCTTTTCCCATTGGGGAACGACGCTAGAAATGATGGCTTGATCGATCTCTTCCAAAGGAAGGGAACGAGAAGAAAGAAAAAGGCGAAGCAAAGCTTCCGCTTCATCTACGGAACGATGGGGATCGGTTTTGCTTTGGTATAAAGCGAAGAGTTCATCCTCGCGAAAAAAGCCAATGTCGGTCAATGTATTCCCGACGTCAACGGCCAGCAACATAATGTTTCCTCCGGCTTCAGACCCTTCCAAAGGGTTCTGAGCGATATCACTATACTCTTTTCTTGATGAGCGACAAAGAAAAAAGCCCCTAATGGGGCTAAGAAGAATTGCTTCTTATTTGATGACGACGTTAAGAATCCTTCCTTTGACGTAGATGATCTTAATGATTTCCTTCCCTTCTAAATAAGGGATGACTTTGGGATCATCTTTTGCCAAGGCGAATACTTCTTCTTGGGTTGCGTTCGTATTTACTAGAAGAACATCGCGGACTTTGCCATTGATCGAAACGGCGACTTTGACTTCCTCTTTCACGAGCTTTTTCTCATCAAAAGTTGGCCAGGGTTCGTAATCGATAAGGCCTTTATGCCCGAGCAAAGACCACATCTCTTCTCCGACAAAGGGGCATAGGCAAGCAAACATCTTGCAGAAGCCTTCCATATAGGGGCGATATAAAGATTTTGCTTTATAGCAATCGTTAATGAAAATCATCATCTGGGCGATGCCCGTATTGAAGGAAAGGGAAGCGAAATCTTCGGTCACTTTCTTGACGGTTGCGTGATAGACATAATCAAGTTCGCCCGAATTGGTATCGGAGAAACGGTAAGAAAAATCTTCTTCATCATAAAGGCGATAAACTCTTTCAATGAAGCGCTTGGCCCCATCTAGCCCAGTCGTTGACCAAGGTTTGACCTCAGATAGCGGGCCAGCAAACATCTCGAATAGACGGAGAGAATCCGCGCCATGAGAGGCGACGATATCATCCGGATTGACGACATTGCCGCGGCTTTTCGACATCTTCTCGCCATTTTCGCCAAGGATCATGCCTTGGTGATAGAGCTTTTGGAATGGTTCTTTGCAAGAAACGACGCCGATGTCATAAAGAAATTTATGCCAGAAACGAGCATAGAGAAGATGGAGAACGGCGTGCTCGGCTCCTCCAACATACAAATCAACGGGGAGCCAGTGATCGAGAAGTTCCTTATCGCATAATGCGTTCTCATTATGCGGATCGATGTAGCGAAGATAATACCAGCATGACCCTGCCCATTGGGGCATCGTGTTGGTTTCTCTTTTCCCTTTTCTTCCATCGGGAGCAACGTAATTTAGCCAAGAAGAAGGGGCTTCTTCTAGAGGAGGCTTGCCTCCTTTGGAAGGCTGATATTTGCTCATTTTGGGCAAAACCAAGGGAAGCTGATCTTCTGGAAGCGGGAACTCGGTTCCATCTTCTAACGTGACAACAGGGATCGGTTCTCCCCAATAACGCTGCCTGGAGAAAATCCAATCGCGGAGTTTGTAATTGATGACACGTCTCCCTTTATTTAGCTCAATGAGCTTCTTGGTGATGGCTTCTTTTGCTCCAGCAATATCAAGCCCATCAGCAAAAGAGGAATTGATGTGTTTGCCATCATCTACATAAGCAGAATTTGAAATATCCCCTTCGATAACTTGGATAATTGGCAGGCCGTGCTTTTTGGCAAAAGCATAATCGCGTTCATCGTGAGCGGGAACGGCCATCACCGCGCCTGAACCATAGCTCCCCAAAACATAATCGGCGACATAAACAGGAATGATTTTCCCATTGATCGGATTGATGGCGTTAATGCCAAGGTAGACGCCGGTTTTTTCTTTTTCGGTTCCAGTGCGGGCTAAATCGGATTTGAAAGAAGCTTCTTTGACATAAGCTTCCACCGCTTCCTTTTGCTTTTCCGAAACGCATTCTTTGACCAAAGGATGTTCAGGAGCAAGACAGCAATAAGTGCAGCCAAATAAGGTATCAACGCGGGTGGTGAACACTTCAAAGGACTTCGAGCTTCCTTCGATTTGGAAGGTAATCGCGACCCCTTCGCTTCTACCGATCCAGTTCTTTTGCATCTCTAACGTCGACTTGGGCCAATCCAAAAGGCGAAGATCTTCATCAAGACGATCCGCATATTCGGTGATTTTCAAAACCCATTGACGCATCGGCATGCGGATGACGGGGTAGCCTCCGCGCTCGGATTTGCCATCGATAACTTCTTCGTTGGCCAAAACGGTGCCAAGTTCCGGGCAATAATTGACGGGAACGTCGGCAACGTAAGCAAGGTCATGCTTGAATAGCTGCAAGAAAATCCATTGCGTCCATTTGTAATAATCTTGGTCAATCGTCGCGACTTCTTTGCTCCAATCGTAAGAGAAGCCAAGAGATTTGATCTGGGCTTTGAAATGGGCAATGTTTTTCCGTGTGAAATCCTCAGGAGGAACGTTATTTTGAATCGCGAATTGCTCCGCGGGTAATCCGAAAGCATCCCATCTCTTCGGATGAAGGACATTAAATCCTCGCATACTTTTCATGCTGGCTAGAATGCCGTTAGCCGATT
>CAMOEH010000071.1 GCA_946612055.1 uncultured Bacillota bacterium
ATCTGTTTGATGCCAACCGGATAGGCTTTTAGATACATGTCCGCGGCCTTTTCGGCAGTTTCGATAAGTCCAAAGGCTTCGTCAATGTCGTTCCCGGCTCCATAGATGCCATGAAGCGACCAGACGACAAGACGACGATCTTTCATCTTCTCCGCGGTCGCGACGCCGATTTCATTCGTCCCGCAAAGCATCCAAGGCAAGACAGCCACGCCTTCAGGGAAAACAACGATGCATTCGGTTTCCACGCCCCAAAGGGTTCTTGTGAATTCTTTCTCGTCGAGAGAATGACACATCGACATCGTGACGATGTTGTTGGGGTGGCAATGCATGATGACGCGGTTATCGGGATTAACTTTTAGCCGCGCGGCATGGCACATCAAATGGGCATAGATCTCGGAAGTGAATTTGCTTCCTCCTTCAAATCCAAAAAGGACTTCGGACGTGTGACGATCTTTGATACGGATGATACCCATATTGTGGGCGGGATCTTTTTTGGTGTTGCGGAAATATTTGCCAGTTCCCGTGACGGCGAAGACTTTGCCGACAAGCAAAGGATCACACTCTAATGGCAATGGGATTTCGCGAAGAGGCTTTTTCCCACCTTCAAGATAGGTGTTCACGTCTTCTTCTTCTAATAGCAAGGAGACATTCCCGCCATTGCGTTCATCCCAGCCGTGGCGATACATCTCCTCGATGATATCGAGGTATTCTTTGATGCGAGGGCAATCTAAAGCAGACATTGTTGTTTCTCCTTATTTACGAAGAGAGAGAACTTTCTTCTCGTAGTCTTTGACGACGGAGAACCATTCTTTCTCGCCTAAGACGCCATTGCGGCGGCAGTATTCTTCGAAGATATCTTCGTAAGGCAAAGATTTGACTTCTTCAGAAAGTTCAAGACTTAAGGTATGGTCTTGTTCTTCTTGGGCTTTCTTGAGGTCTTTCCAAGGCGTTAGCAAAGCACGGAGTAACGCTTTCTCGGCATTTCTAGCCCCGATAACCAAAGCGGCGACGCGGTTAATCGAAGCGTCGAAATAATCGAGGCCGATATAGGTTTTGTCGAGGATGTCGCAACGAACGAGCTCGTTGAAGACATCTTGCAAATCGTCATTTAGACGCAAGACGTGATCGGAATCCCAACGGACGGGACGAGAAACATGCAATGCCATTTTCGGCAGGTAAAGCATCAAGGAAGGAATCTTGTCGGCAACATTTTCAGTCGGATGGAAGTGGCCAGTATCAAGCAAGCAGATGATGCCGCGAGAGATGGCATAGCCAAGATAGAATTCAGAAGAGCCAACGGTATAGCTTTCCGCGCCAATGCCGAAGAGTTTGCTTTCCACCGACACATCCATCACGGATTTGTCATAAGGAGTCTTCAAAATCTCGTCAAGAGATTCCATCAAGCGGCGGCGAGGAGCCTCACGATCTGAGGGCGTATCTTTTAAGCCATCAGGGATCCAGATGTTGCAAAGCGCATTCATCCCGGTTTCTTTGGCGAAAGCTTCGGTGACTTTGATCGAATTGACGCAATGGCGAATCCAATAATCGCGAGTCGCTTTGTCTGGAGAAGAAAGTGACATGCCATCATTCATCTTTCCGCTAGAGAAACAAGTGGGGTTGAAATCAAGGCCTAAGCCTCTTTTCTTGGCATATTCGATCCAACGAGCAAATTGCTTCGGGGTGATATCAGCGCGGTCAACGATATCATCGGATTCATAAATGGCGTGGAGGTTGATTTTCTTTTTGCCAGGGATTAAGCCCAAAGCCACATCAAGATCCGCGGTCAATTCTTCGTAATTACGGGATAATCCAGGATAATGGCCCGTAGTTTGGATGCCACCAGTCAAAGGACCAGAATTTTCGAAGCCGTGGACATCATCGAGCTGCCAGCATTGGAGGGAGATGGGGGTGGAAGAAGCGATTTCCATCGCCTTTTCGACGTCGACGCCATAGGAAGCAAAGATCGCTTTGGCGCTTTCATAACGAGAATCGTTCATGAGGGTTTCCTTTCAAGATTGCTTTCATTATGGCCTCTATTTAGAGGGATTTCCATCTTGAGCGCATTTTGATTGAAATCTTGATTTTCGCTCAAAAACGCTCATCATTAAGGCATGCCCAATCAAAAACGCCAAGAAGAGATCCTTGCCTACATTCGCCAAAAGAAAGAAGTCACGGCTTTGGAATTATCCAAGCAAGTTTACGCAAGCCTTCCAACCATACGAAGGGACCTTGCTTTTTTAGAAAGCATCGGCTTGGTGCAACGTAATCGAGGGGGAGCGAGCTTACCTGGAGAATCAACCGGGGAAATCTCTTCCTTCGTCCGTAAATATTCTCGCGTCGCAGAAAAGAAGGCATTGGCGTTAAAGGCGCTTTCCTTCCTCCGCGATGGCGGTTCTTATTATTTCGATTCTTCGACGACAGTCGGGGCGATTATCCCCCATCTCCACCGCTATCACGACCTCACCATCATCACCAATGGGCTTGAAAATGGGATTTTGCTCTCCCGCGTTCCTGGGGTAAGGTCATATATTCTCGGTGGCAGGATCCAAGAAAAAGCAGGATCAACGATCGGAAACGAGGAAGAAAACCCCTTCTCCTATCATTGCGATGCCTTCTTTTTCTCTTGCCATGGCTTCACTTTGGAAAATGGGCCAACAGAAGGAACCATCGAGCAAGCCAAAGTGAAAACGAAAATGCTTCAAAGAAGCAAAAAAGTCATCTTGCTTTTCGACCAAAGCAAATGGGGCAAAACCTATTTAAGTTCGGTCTGTTCGCTCCAAAAAATCGATTCCATCATCATCTATGGCGAGCCTGATTCAACGTTAAAGAAAGCCTGCCTAGATGAAGGCATCGATTTGCTTTCTGCGTAAAAGAAAAGGGCGACTAAGCGCCCTGATCCTTATATAAGATGCCTTTATTCTTTTTCGATTTGCTCGCGGATGATTTGCATCATTTCCTCGTAATGCTCTTCCATCGAAGCAAGCAAAGCGAATTGGCAACGTGCCCTCTCAAGGTTATGGCTATCGTGATCAATATGAAAATAGACATCCCCATCCAAATAATCCTTGAGGAAGCGCATGCCACATTCATAGGTCATCATCATCGCTCCCTTAGGGAAAAGAAGAACTTCTTCTTTGGTCAATTTATGATTGGTTCCTTCTAAGAATCCTTTAGCAAAGGAAGCAAATAAGGAAAGATCGAGATGGACTTTGGAAAGATCGGTTTCATCTTCTGCAGCCGTGTTGGCACCAAAACGGATCGCATCCCCGAAATCATTCATCGCTAGTCCAGGCATCACCGTATCCAAATCAATGACCGCGATCGCTTTCCCGGTTTCATCGTCAAAAAGGACGTTATTCAATTTGGTGTCGTTATGGGTGACCCTTAACGGGACTTTTTTCTCGGCGATGGCCCGATTGAATTCGCTGGCGAGCTCTTTTCTTTCTTTGGCGAAAGCAATCTCGTCTTTGCATTCTTTGACGCGGCCCACCGCATCTTCTTCAATCGATTTCATCAAGGCTTTATAACGAAGTTCCGTGTTATGGAAATTAGGGATGGTCTCAACCAAGGTCGAAGCATCGAAATTGGCCAAATCCCTTTGGAATTTGCCGAAAGCACGCGCGGCTTCTTCAAACATCGCCGCATCGGCGACATCGTAGCTAGAAGCGCCGGTGATCATCCGATAGGAACGGAAGAAATTGCCTTGGGGATCGATGTAATAGCAACGTCCGTCTTTGGCCATGACAAGATGAATCGTCCTTCGCGAAGGGTCTTTTCCTCTGGCCAAAAAGCGTTCGCGGATGGCCGCGGTCACCTTCAATTCGTTTTCCATGACGTCCTTCGGATTTAAGAAAACGGAAGTATTGATGCGCTGAAAAGAATAATGCTCTAAACCGTTTTGGGTGGCAAAGGTCAAAAAGAAGGTATCGTTGATGTGGCCGTTGGTGTTTTGTTCGATGCGGATTAATTTGCCTGGATAATTGAAGTGAGATATCGCTTCGGTGAGCGTTTTACGGCTGAGATTGTGTTTCATGGATACTGGTCCCTTGCTGCGGGGCTTACCATTTTCTCTTATTTTCTTTACAATTGCAAATCAACAAAAACTCCCCGTTTTTTCTTAATCAGGATAAAAAATTTACAAATGCCGTATGGATCAGGCTTCTTTCTTTTTATTTGTGTTAGAGAAAGAGGCGAAACGCTTCTTCTCCATCTCGTAAGCCGCGAGCAATTCCCAATAATAGAGGGAACGCATCCTCACGTATTGCTTCTTTTCGTTTTCTCCGACGGTAGACATATACATCGAAGAGAAAATCTTCTCCAGACGGAAGAAAGATTCGTAAAGGTTTAACAAAGCGATCGAATAGAAATAATTCTTCCGCGAATAAATTAAAATCGGCGAGCTATGCGCGACTTCCGAAGACATCTCGTAGACCTTGGAATAAGAAGATAAGCCAGCCACTTTCTCCACGCCATCGCGGAAATTGAATTTGAAATTCTCGATCTTCATCACGTCTTTGACGCCAAGAAGCCACCCGTATTCGATGAAACGCTTCATGTCTTTGGATTTGAGATCGATGGCTTTCATCTCTTCTTTGATTTGGACAAAGATCGCATCCGTTTCTTCTTTAGAATAAACGCCACCTCGGAAAGCAACGCCATAACGGATGTGTTTAAGATATTCATCGACCACCGGCTTGCCATGACGGACGATGACTTGAAGGATGCATTCGTTTTCGTGAAGCGTCCTCCACGTAGAGAAGGCATTGGTCTCAAACCCTTCTTCTAATAAAGAAGCGACGCATTTGGCAACCTGGAATCCTTTGTTCATGATGTCGATGAATAAGGTTTGGCTTGGGTCGCCTTTTTTATAACGAGAGAGCATTCCCAAAATAAAATTAAGATAGAGGTCA
>CAMOEH010000072.1 GCA_946612055.1 uncultured Bacillota bacterium
ACGATTTATATCTCTAGGGTTGACCACTATCTTGATCATTATTTCCCTTATGAAGGGATGAAAATCATCAAAGGCAACATTGAAGAGATTCTAAAAGAAGACCCCTACACCTGCTTATTCCGCAGCTCCCATAAGCGAGATAAGGAATTATCTTCGATCTGCAGCCAATACAAAGAGATCTCCCATCGTCATTGGCACGCTTCTTTCTATTCCGAACTTCATATCGAGGAAGCAAATAAAGGGGCATGCCTACGTTATGTCCAAGATCAATATGGTTTCTCCAAAGAAAATACCTATGCCTTTGGAGATGCTGAAAATGATATCTCGATGTTAAAGGAAGCCGGCTATCCTTTCGCGATGGCGGATAGCAAATCTTCTTTATTAAAAGAAAGATTCCCCAATACAGAAAAAGGCGCCTCGGGGAACGGGGTCGCCTTGATGCTAAAGAAGTTAGGCTTTTAAAGCGGGAGCAATCCGCAGAAAGCTCGGTAGAGTTCCTCGGCCTTCTTCGCAAGGCCGGCTTTTCTAGAAGAAACAACTTCGATGTAGATTTTGATTTTTGGTTCGGTGCCAGAAGGACGGATGATCAAACTGCTGTGATCTTCTAAGCGATAGGCGATCATATCCGAAGCAGGGAGAGAAAGAATCGGTTTGCTCACGCCGTCTTCTAAAATCGTTTTCTGAAGATAATCCTCGATGCGAACAACTTTCTTCCCTTTGATTAAAGAAGGTGGATTGTTACGAAGTGAGGAGGTGATTTCCACCATCTTATTCGCGCCAGCCATCCCTTCGAAATAAAGGTTTTCTTGATGGTTATAGTAATAGCCTGTTTTCTTTTGGAGATTTTCGTAGGCTTCATCTAGGGCTAGACCTTGGTTTTTATAATACAAAGCCATCTCCGAATACATCAAAATCGCTTGCACGCCATCCTTATCTCGGACAAAAGGCGCGACTAGGCATCCATAGGATTCTTCATATCCGAATAAGAAGGTTGGCCCTTCTCCTAGGTCTTCATAATGATCGATACGCTCACCGATATATTTGAAGCCAGTGAGGAAAGATTCGCAGCTTACGCCATAAGAGGCGGCAATCTTTCTTCCTTGTCCAGAAGTGACGATTGTATCGTAAATCACTCCGTTTTTAGGTAAGAGGCCTTTTTCTTGTTTGTAATGGAAAAGGTAATCGATCAACAAAGCGGCAGATTCATTTCCGGTAAGGCGTTCGTATTTGCCTTTGGAAGAAAGATAAGCAATCCCGCATCGATCCCCATCTGGATCGGTCATAACGGCAATATCGGCATGATCTTTTTTCGCATATTCTAAGGAAAGAGTCCAAGCCTCTTTTAATTCTGGATTTGGGGAGGACGTGGCGCCGAATTCGGGGTCATGAACGCATTGAGGAGCAACCGGAATCACGTGGTAGCCGCATTCTTCAAAGACGCGCATCGCGACTTCATAAGAGGCTCCATGCTGAGGAGAATAAACGATCTTGAAGGAAGATTTATCAAGTTCAGGATGGACCTGGATGGCTTTGACTTCTTCAACATAAGCGTCATCGATTTCTTTACCAATGATGGTCGATTTGCCTTTAACCTCGGATAAAGGAGCCGAAACGGTCAATTCATCGGGAAGAGAGGAGATGATATCGATAAGAGGCTCCACTTGCGATGGCACGAGCTGGCAGCCATGGTGATCATAGACTTTGTAGCCGTTATATTCTTTGGGGTTATGGCTAGCGGTGATCATAACACCACCACAGCAATGAAGCTTTCTGACGGCGAAAGATAATTCCGGGGTTGGGCGAAGCGCATCGAAAAGATAGGCATCGATTCCCATCTTGTTGAGGATTTCGGCGGTTTGCAACGCGAATTCGCGGCTATAGCGGCGATTATCATGGCTGATGGCGACGCCTTGAGATTTGGCATCAGGATAATTTCGAAGCAAATAAATGCCAAAGCCGATCGTAACTCTAGCCAGGGTATAACGGTTAAGGCGATTGGTGCCCGCTCCTAATTTCCCCCGCAATCCACCCGTGCCGAATTCGGCATTTTTGAAAAAGGCGTCTTGGATATCCGAAGGCGACATTTGCAAAAGCTCTTGGCGGAGTTCCTCGTCAAGATGCTCGCAATTGAGCCATCGCTCATAATTGGTTTTGTAATCGTTCATCAATTCATTATAGGTGGTAGCCAGTCAAAATTTGGAGCGTTTTTTCTAAAAACGGGGGCAATGGGGCATGAAAGCGGTTACCAGAGAGATTTTCTAAAGGATGAGGCAATTGCCCAAAGGAAAGAGAATAGGCATGCAAGAACTGGCTTTCGAGGCCGGTTTTGGATTTAACGAGCCGGCAAGAAGCGAAATCGCCATATTTCTCATCCCCGATGATGGGGTGAGAGATGCTTGCCATATGAACGCGGATTTGATGGGTCCTACCCGTGACTAATTCCACTTCTAATAACGTATATCCGGGGAAGGTCTTGATGACATGATAACGGGTCAAAGCCGATTTGGCGCCTTGAGAAAGAGGCCTGACATAGACCCGTCCACTCGTCGCGTCTTTATAAAGGGGTTTATCGATTTCCCCGTCTTTGGTTATTTCTCCTAGGACAAGGCAAAGATAAGTCTTGTGGATTTCTTTTCTTTCTTTAAATAGATCGGTTAACGCTTTTAACGATGCATCGTTTTTCCCATAGACAACAAGCCCAGAAGTATTGCGGTCAAGACGGTGGGCTGGAGAGGGCGTAAAAGAAGAATTTTCGGGATCATATTCGCCTTTGAGGTAAAGATAATCCAATACGGCATTCCCTAATGTTTCCCGGATGCCGGTTTTATCGCCATAGACGAGAAGCCCTTTAGGCTTATCGACAATCAAAACGTTATCGTCTTCGTAAACGATCGGATAAGGGAATTCCTTCTTTTGGGCGGGACGCGGCTTACGGAAATCGGAGAGTTGCTGATCGCTGACATAAATGCGGAGAACATCCCCTTCATGGAGGATAGCTTCTTTGCTAATCCAATGGCCATTGACCTTGATATCTTTTTTACGAAATGCTTTATAAATAAAGCCCAAAGGCGCTTCGGAAAGATATTTCTTTACAAATTTTTCGGCCTTCTGACCATCATTAATTTTTCCGATGACGACTTCTTTCATAGCGTGATTATATCACGGGGGAGAAAATCGCGATTGCGCTTATCAAATAAAATCTCTATAATCTTGCTTGCGACCGTTCACGGAGGAATACCCAAGTGGTCGAAGGGGCGGGCTTGGAAAGCTCGTAGGCTTGTAACAGGGCGCTAGGGTTCGAATCCCTATTCCTCCGCCATCACCGATTGTCGAGACACGTACGTAAAAATACGTGTTTTTTATTATTTTTCCGGCCAAGGGGCCATGAAAGGATCTTATTCTTATTTGGACAAATTCTTTATTAAAGGCTTTTTTAATAGCTTTGCCCCTTATTTCTCATTTTTCATCTATTGTAATGAGAGCGGCGAATTCTCCATTCATAAAATCGATAGAATAGGTATAAACAGGAGGAAAACAATCGAATCCATATTCTATATTAATGCGATAAGAAGCGAATATTTCTTGTTCGATTGTCATAAGCTATTAACAAAATATTTGTCAGGTATTTTATATCTATATTTTTTTCTATTAACAAAATAAATAAGACTATCAAAACCTGCCTCTTTGACAATTGCTAAATATTTATCAAAGTCGATACGGAAGCGTTTAATATCATGGGCATCGCTTGACATAGAGAGATTTTGACCACCTAAACTTTTATATAGATGCAAAATAAATAAAGTGTGTTCTAATGGCAATGCTTCTTGCACTTTAAGATTTAATTCTAACGTCTTATCCTTTTTAATCACTTCTTGCATGATTTTTATAATTTGCTTTTCATATTTATAAATTTTTAAAGAATTATCCATTAAATAAGCGGTTTTAAAACCATAATCCAAATGACAAAAAACATCGAAATCAGAAAAATTTTCTAAAGCTTCTATTTGTCTTTGAAAATAAAGATTTAAAGTGTTATCAATTCCTAATTTTTGAAATTCTTCTTTGAAATAAAAATCGATTTTATCCGATTCATGCAAAGAGAAATTAATCAAATCAAATTTATTATCTTTAATAATGTTATTAATGCGCGATATTTCGCTGGGCTTATACCCAATTTCAATACCTCTTAAGATCTTAATTTGAGGGTATTTTTCTTGTAATAGTTTTAATTCTTCATCTTCTTTTTTAATATCAAAGAAAAGATCTTCCCCTTTATCTAAATAATTTAAATCACAATGGTCGGTTAGAATAAAATAATCTAAGCCTATTTCTTTGGCTTTGATGAGATATTCTTCTATTGGTTGTTCACAATCAAAAGAATAATAACTATGGACATGTTGGTCGTGTAATATCATATTAATTTAA
>CAMOEH010000073.1 GCA_946612055.1 uncultured Bacillota bacterium
CCGATATGAAATGACCTAGATGCGTTCCATTAAGATAAGCATCGAATTGGACCATCACGCCAGAGAAATGGAGGATTTTCACTGGCAAAGAAGGGTTATCATCATCAAAAAGCTTCTCGTAAGTATAGATGCCTAGATATTCTTCTTCGGAGAAATAATGATAAGGATGAATTGTCACGTTATGAGGCAAATCGACGGTTTCTTTTTCTTTGGGTAAAGAAGATAGCCAAGCCTCCTCAAATCCTTTCAAAAAGGACCAGAAATCGTTCAAAGGTTGTTTCAACATAGTCATCATTTTAGAAGATTCGGTTTCCTTTGCCTATCTCTTTAGAGATTTTTTCGCTACAATAGACCCATGATTATCGAAAAAGAATCCTGCTTCTTGCTCCAATGCAAGCATTCCACCCTCTTGCTTTATCTTTCCCCGACGGGAAAAATCACGACCGAATATTATGGAGGTAGGCTAAAAGATGATGCTGACCCCCGTCCTTTCTTAAGGCGATATCCAGTCCCTCTAGGAAGATCGATCATCTATGATGAAACCAAATCGAAGACGATTTCTTTGCCTTATCTATCTTCTGATTATTCGACCCCCTTTAAAGGCGATGTCCTCCATCCGTCTTTAATTTTAGAAAGCGACGCAATGAGAGTTTTCGACTTTGTCTACGAATCCCATCAAATCGTTGCTCCGATGGCAATGGAAGGATACCCAACTCCTAGAGGAGGGAAAGAAGAACTCGTTATCGTGACCCGCGATCCTGTCACGAAAATCAAACTCGAACTCCATTATGTCGTCTATGAAGAGCATGATGTCATCGGTCGATATGCCAAACTTGTTAATGATGGGGATGAAGTTGTCCATTTACGGAAGATCGCTTCGATGCAACTCGTTTTGGATAAAAAGGATTGCGAATTCGTGACTTTCCACGGCTCTTGGGCTGCCGAATTCCAAAAAGAGATCACGCCCATTGGCAAGACCTATCAATCCGTTGGTTCATTAACGGGATCTTCTAACGATAACCACAATCCTTTCTTCATGGTGAAAAAGAAGGAGACGACCAATCGCTTTGGGGAAGCTTATGGCTTCAATTTGATTTATTCTGGCAACCACCTAGAAGAAGTGGAATGCTCTTCTTTTGAGAAAATCCGCATCACGACCGGGATCAATCCTTTAGGATTCGACGCCAAGATAGAGAAAGGCGAGTCCTTTTTAACCCCGATGGCTGTGATGACTTATTCTAACGAAGGATTAAATGGCATTGCCCATCATATGCATTCTTTCGTCAATTCTTGCGTTTTGCCCGAAGCCTGGGCTACCCGTCCTCGTCCGATTGCATTCAATTCCTGGGAAGGGTGCGGCTTTGATTTTAACGAAGGAAAACTCCATAAACTTGCCAAATGCGCGAAAGATCTGGGCATCGAACTCTTTGTCTTAGACGATGGCTGGTTCGGTAAGCGCGATGACGATACCTCGTCTTTAGGGGATTGGACCGTTAACAAGAAGAAATTACCCCATGGCATCGATGGCTTATCCAAATATGTTCATAAACTCGGCATGAAATTCGGGCTTTGGTTTGAACCAGAGATGATTTCTCCGGATTCTGATTTATATCGGGCGCACCCCGATTGGGCAATCCAAGACGGACTTCATAATCCAAGCTTGGGTAGGAATCAGCTTGTCCTCGATTTGAGCAAAGAAGAGGTACGTGATTATCTTTTCAAAGCCCTATCAGACATAATTGGCCCTTGCGAAGTGGATTATATCAAGTGGGATTATAACCGTTATATCACCGATGTTCCTTGCGATGGCTTATTCTTCCATCGTTATATCCTTGGCCTATACGAATTGCTTGATCGCCTGGTCAAAGCCTTCCCCTCATTGCAGATGGAGAATTGCGCTTCCGGAGGTTCGCGAAATGACCTTGGGATGTTCTCTTATTTCTGCCAAGGCTGGGTATCCGATGATACCGATTCCTATGAAAGGACCAAAATTCAGACGGGAATGGCCTATGGATATCCTTTATCGGTCATGAGCAATCATGTCGCGGCTAAAACAAGCCAGGCGTTATTAAGAAAAACTTCGTTTGGAACCAAATTCGATGTCGCTTGCTTTGGTGTCTTCGGCTATGAGATGGATATCGATGCCTTGACTCCTTTAGAAAAGAAAGAAATCCTCTCCCAAATCGAGATTTATAAGAAGCGGAGGGAATTATTCCAATTCGGGACTTATGATTTGCTCGATGAAGATCCCTATATTTTCGAAGTCCATAACGAGGATTCGGCCGCGGTTAGTTATGTCAATGGGGTCGCGAAAATCTTAAATGGCTTTGCTTGCTTGCCCGTGACGGGATTAGATCCCGATGCTTTATATCATTATGAGGTCCGTCAGGAAACCATCGATATCCACGCTTTCGGGACATTGGTCAACATGATCTCCCCAATCCATCTGAAAGAAGATGGGGCCCTCGTCAATATCCTTTCCCATTATAAAGGGATGGATGGCGAGAAAATGGAAGGCACCGCCTACGGAAATGACCTTAACCAAGGCGCCTTATCTTTGGGGCAAGAGTGGGGGGCTAGCGGCATCAGCGACGATGTCCGCGTCCTTCGCGATTTCGGTGCCCGCATCTATTTCTTCGACAAACGCTGATAATTATGAAAAACGTCTTCTCTCTTCTTCATGATGCCTCTTCTTATTGCCCAAAAAAGCTTTTTTTAGAAGACCCTTTTTCTTCTTATTTTTATCTAGAAGCATATCAAACGGTTTTATCGGTCGCTTCTTCCTTAAGAAGAAAAGGAATATTTCATCAACCGATTTTAGTCAAAGCGGCCCAGCGAAACGAAACCGTTCTCTCCTTCCTTTCGATTGCCGCTAGCGGAAATTATTACATCCCCGTCGATCCAAATATCCCTGAGGAAAAATTAGCCTCGATTTTGGAGCAAAGTGGATGCATGTATGCCCTCATTTTGGAAGGCCAAGAAGAAATCGAAGGGTTAAACAATCTTCCCTTTGCCTCCTTAAAAGACGAAAAAGAGCCTTTTGCTTACGAAGATTTCGAAGCGAATTTTAACGAAGAGGATCCTCTTTGCTTGCTTTTTACTTCCGGGTCTACAGGCAAGCCAAAAGGGGTTTTGAAAAGCCAACGTTCTTTCCTTGCTTTTACGGAGAATTTCGCCGCGACATTCCCGGATATCAAATCCCCCAATATCGCCAATCAGACTCCTTTATTCTTCGATGCTTCTGAGAAAGATATTTATTTGACTCTTGCTTTGCAAGGAAGCCTATTTCTAACCGAAAGATCCTTATTTTCTTTCCCGATGAAGCTCATCGAATTCCTCAACGAGAAACAAATCAATTTCCTTTGCTGGGTTCCTTCGGCTTTGACGATCATCGCCAAGATGAAGGCCCTTAATTACGATAAACCAAAATATCTCCGTCACGTTTTCTTCGTCGGCGAGATCTTCTTGCCCAAATACCTTAATGTCTGGACGGAGGCTCTTCCGGAAACCCATTTCATCAACCTTTATGGTTCGACGGAAATTGCTGGAGTTTGCCTCTATCACGAAGTAAAAGGGCATCTAGAAGAAGATGAGCTTTTACCTACGGGGAAGCCTCTTTTGGGCAATGAGGTCTATTTAGAAGACGGGGAAATCTGCATCAATTCTAGACAAATTGCATCGGGCTATCTTCATGATGAAGAGAAAAACGCGAAAACCTTCGTCAAAAGCGAAAAGGGAATCATCCTTCATACGGGGGATTATGCCCATATTGACAATAACGGAGACATCGTCTTCGAATCACGGAAAGACTATCAGATTAAGCACATGGGCTACCGTATTGAGCTACAAGAAATCGAAGTTGCGATCTCTTCGTTCCCCTATATCGATAGTTGCTGCTGCCTTTAT
Source organism: uncultured Bacillota bacterium (assembly GCA_946612055.1). The sequence goes on from CAMOEH010000073.1 coordinate 3,907, forward strand.
GACAAAGGGAAAGACCGTATTGTCCTTTTTGCTTCCATCAATGTGTCAATGGAAAATCCTTCCAAGCAAATATTGCTTGACTGCCAAAGCAAATTGGCCAATTATATGAGGCCGACGCGCGTCGAGATTTTAGAGGCGATGCCTTTAAACGCCAATGGCAAAATTGACCGAGCCGCCTTGCAAAGGAGAATGGAACAATGAACGATATCAAAGAGAAAATCGTTGAGATCTTGGGCGAAATCCATCCGGAAATCGATGACTGGGAAAGTCGGAATGACCTCGCTCATAGCGGGATCCTTGATAGCTTAGGCATCGTCATGCTAATTGGCGAACTCTCCGATGCTTTCGATATCGAAATTCCCCCGGGAGAAATCGTCTATGAGAATTTCGATTCCGTCGACGGCCTTGCAAAAATGGTTGAAAAACTCTCCTGTTAATCATGAATTTTGACTTCGGATTCACCTCAATTTGGATGGTCCCCTTTTTCGTGGGGACCTTTTGCCTATATTGGCTGCTTCCGAAAAAAGTTCGTTGGATCGGGCTTCTTCTTTCGTCAACGATCTTTTATTTCCTGATTAGCTGGAAATCGATTTTCTTCCTCCTTTTCTCTTGCTTATCGATGTGGGGGTGCTCCCTTTGGATAGAGAAGAAAAACAAAGAGCAGAAAGAATATTTGGCTTCCAATCCAGGGCTAACCCTAGAAGAGAAAAAAGCTTACAAAAAGAAAAACAAAAAAGCGCGTCGGTTGATTTTGACATTAGGAATCTTATCCAATGTTTTAGTTCTCGCGGTGATGAAATATACCGATTTTGCTTTGTCTAACGTCGAAGCTATCGGGAGAATCTGGAATAAGGATTTTGAGATCCGCCTTCCTCATTTCTTTTTGCCCGTTGGTATTTCGTTTTATACCTTCCAAGCCATAGGATATCTAGCCGATGTCTATTGGGGAAAGATCTCGCCTCAGCGCAATTTCGCGAAATTCGCTTTGTTTTTGACCTATTTCCCCAAAATATTGCAAGGGCCGATTTGGCGTTATGCCGAAGCCGACGAAGCTTTATTTGGAGAGCATGATTTCTCCTATGAAAATATGGCCCACGGCTTTCAACGGATGCTATGGGGCTATTTCAAGAAAATGTTGATCGCGGATACCTTGTTTGTTTTCATCAACTTTGCCTATGGCAATGTGGCCGCCTTATCTGGATTAGAGGCATTCCTAGCCATTTTGTTCTATTTCATCCAAGATTATTGCGATTTCTC
>CAMOEH010000074.1 GCA_946612055.1 uncultured Bacillota bacterium
TAAGGATAGAAAAAGAGCCGTGCCTATCGCGAGAAAAGCATTTGGCTTTTTTCAAAAGAAAACGTCAATCAAAAAATTAAGCCCCATCTCCCTTTTTGTCTTTTCTTTTACACTGTCAAAAAAATCCTAAAAAGGCACGATGTCTACGAATAAATATTTTTCTTGATAAAAAAGCAATAACCTACTTGTCTTGGCTTTTGTTGATTAATGCCAAATGAAAAAGAGCGACACGCCCTCGCTCTTCTTACGTAATGGTTTATTGCAAGGACCAATAATTGATGATTAAAAAATATTTGAAATCGCTGGTGATCAACCACTTGGAGAAGCCCCAGCCTTCCTTATCAACTTTGGTTAAGAAAACGAGAATATCGCGCAAGCGGTTATCAAATAGTAAGAAGGCGTTCGCATATAAAGCAAACACCCAGCAAGATGCCGCGATAAACAATAAGGCAAGTAAAGCGCCGAACAATCTAGAACCAATAGAAGGTTTTTTTCTGCTATGGCGGCGAACAAAGCGGATGATCGACCAAATAAATTTGCCAATCCCATAGATGACACCAAAAACGATGACGGAAGCTAACGCAACACAAACGGGTTCGCTCCCAATTTTGCTACCAAATCCAGAATTGAATATGCTTGCGCCTAAAGGCTTGGCTAGTAGCACGGAAGCCGCAACACTTATTGCTAAGATAAGGAAGCTCCAAAGCATGCCGCCAACCCCTTTGAAAAAGCCACGAATAAAGCATCCCAAAGCCATTATGGCGATGATGATGGCGGCGATATCGAGGTTCTGGAGGAAGCCCATAACATTATTGTGACTTGGAAAACACGATTGTTAAAGAGATTTTTTCCTTCTTGTTTCACAAACCGAATTTGATAAACTTTTCTTGTTTATAGGAGGTCATTTTTTAAATGGCAAAACTCACAAAAGAAGAAAAAGCGGCAAGAAAAGCCGAAAGGAAAGCCGCAGGAAAGGGCATCGTGAACGAATTTAAGGCGTTCATCAACAAAGGCAACGCCTTCATGCTTGCTGTTGGTGTCGTCATCGGCGGTGCGTTCTCCGCAATCGTTAACGCGTTCGTTAACATGTTAACGTCCATCGCTACCTGGCCGGTTCCAGGAGGCCTTAAAGGACTCGTGACCGTTCTCCCGGCTGTCACCGCCGCTCAAAGAGGCGCCGAATTCATGGGCGCTGACGGAGTGAAGTACTTCGATTCGGCTTTCACCTCTGCGGAAATCAACGATAAGGTTATCGAATTCGCCGCCGCTCAAGGCAAAACCGGCCTTACGGTCGAATCCGCCGATTTTATCCAATGGAAAAATTCGTTGCTCGGACTTTATGAACAACACGGCACCACCTGGACTTATAAAATGAGTGCCATCATCGACTGGGGAACCTTGCTTAATGCAATCATCGCCTTCATCATCATTGCGATCGTTCTCTTTATCATCGTCAAAGTTATGAACTCGGCCGAACAAAAGAAAGCCGCTCTCGAAGCCAAGAGACTCGAAGCCTACTACGAAAAGCACCCCGAAGCCAGACCTGCCCCGGTGGAAGAAGAAGCTCCGAAGCCAACCAGCGAAGAACTCCTTGCCCAAATTCTTGAAGAACTCAAGAAGGGCAATGAACCGAAGAAATAATAAACCGGTTAATTCATTCAAAAGCGAGCCTACGGGTTCGCTTTTTTATATAATGTGACCTATGCCTCACCATATTGAATTTGAAGCCATTGAAAATTTCCGCGATCTGGGCGGATATGATTCTTCCTACGGGATGACCGAGCACGGTGTTTTCTATCGCTCGGCAACATTGGCTTTCGCAACAGAGAACGATCGAAACAAAATGGCTGAGATCGGAATCAAAACGATCCTCGATCTTCGCGATGAAAAAAGCAAAAAAGAGTTCCCGTCTCCTTTTAAAGAAGATAAAAGATTTCGTGTAATTGAACTACCCGTAAATGGGCATGGCCGGATTTGCCACGAGTATGACGATTATGTTTATAGCTATATCGAAATGCTAGAAAACCCGACGATGGCAAGACCGATATTCAAAGCCATCGTTAACGCAGAAAAGCCAATGGTGATTCATTGCAACGCTGGCAAAGATCGGACCGGTGTTTTCTCAATGGCCTTGTTAATGGCCGCCGGGGTGAGCTTTGATGATATTAATGCGGATTATATGCTCTCCTTTCCTTATTTAAGGAAGATGACGATTGAAACCAAATCCAATCATCCTGAGGTTCCGCCGTTATTACTCACCCCCGATATCTTCTTTTTGAAGGATGTTTTTGCTCGTTTTGAAAAGGAATTTGGGACGATCGAAGAATATTTCGAAGGTATCGGTCTTAATGATGACGACATCTTCTATTTGTCCAATATGCTTGGCAAGCAAGAGAAGTCTTGTGGAGCTGTTGTCGTTCGCGATAACAAAATCTTGGTTGAACATATGACCAAAGGTCATTTCTCATTGCCAAAAGGCCACGTCGAATCTTTTGATAAAGACGAAATCGATACGGCAAAGCGCGAAATCCGGGAAGAAACAGGACTCGAAGTCGAAATCGTTCCTGGTTTTAGAACCTTTAAGAACTATTCCCCATCAAAAGGGGTAGCTAAGAAGGTGGTCTGGTTTGTAGCGGAAGCAAAAGAAGGGCCGTTCCGTCTTCAAAAAGAAGAAGTTACTGACGCCTATTGGCTTAGCGCTGAAGACGCGTTAATTACCTTGAGCCACGATAGCGATCGCGAAATCCTAAAAGAAGCTATTTCTTTCTGGAATAAAAGGTAAATTATTTATTTAAATAAATACGATTGTAGATATATTCGGCGTAGGCTTTTGCCACGTTGTAACCAGTTACTTTTTCGATACCTTCAATAAAAGCGTTGGAATTGACCTCGCATAAAATCGGTTCGCCATGAGGACCGACCAATAGGTCTATGCCGCAATAATCGAGTTTGATGATATTGGCGATTTTTTCGGCGAATTCAATGTATTGAGGAGGGATTTCGACCTTTTCGCCATGACCGCCTTCGGCCAAATTGGAACGGAAGTCTAGCTCATTTACCCGCTTCATTCCCGTGATGAATTTGCCACCGATTAAAATCAGACGATAATCCATGCCTAAACTTGATGAGATGAATTGCTGATAAAGATGAGCAATGTTCTTCAATTCTTCCTCTTTTTGGATCAATTCATCCATACCGTGTATGAGAAAAACGCCTTGGCCCATGGATCCGTGGTTGGTTTTTACCACCATCGGGAATCCTAATATTTCAGCAACTTCTTCCAAAAAATCGTAACGAATGGAATCACCATAATTTAATGGAGCCGGAATTGTGGCGGGCATCGCGATCCCTTGTCCTAACAAATAGGCATACGTCTTCATTTTGTCATCGCAGACTTCGATTGCTTCAGCATCGTTAAATAGAGAATAACCTGCATCTTCTAATAAAGAAGAAAGGTAGCAATCCTTATCGAGATATACGATGAAATCTGGATTTAGGTCTGATGGGGTGCACAAATCACCTTCATTGTTGATCGCGGCAAGAATTTCTCCCGAAGTACGAACCGCGATGGAAACACCCAAGTCCGAAAATTCTTCTTTTAGACGCTGCGTCAAATGATTAATCCCTCGTTTTGAGGAGAATCCGTTGATTAAAATCAGACCTTCTTTTTTTGGCATGGGCATATTGTATCACAACAGTCAAAAACTGTTGGAAAGACAAAAAGACATAATAATGCTATTATAAAGGCATGAAACAGAAAATTATCCCAATTACCGCATTAAGAGATACTCAATCCATCGAAGAATTGGCCAAATCATTCAATGGTCCGATTTTCGTGACAAAAAACGGATTTGGTTCTTTGGTTTTAATGTCAGAAGAGGTTTACGAAAGAGATTTCCCTTTTGCTGACGAAGTAAAAAAACCGTCCTCTAAGAAAGATGTCACCTTTAATGATGCTCAAGACGATCCGCTTGGATATGTTCGGGTCCGGTCGGCTGGGATTGAAACGAAGGTTGGCAACATTCGGCATAACGTTGCCCAGGTTGAAAAGGCAGTGGAAAAAGCCGCCGAGGACGAGGTCCATATTCTTGTATTCCCTGAGCTTACTTTAACGGGTTATACCCTAGCCGATTTGTTGCTTGATAACCTCTCGATTTCTAATGTCGAAAAAGCGTTAGAAAGGCTAAGAAAATATTCCGAAAAATTTGATGTCTTCTTTAGCGTTGGAGCACCATTAGTTAAAGGAAACTCGGTATATAATTGCAGCATCCAAATTCAACACGGAAACATCCTTGGTGTAACCCCAAAGATGCATTTGCCCTCCTATAACGAATTCTATGAAAAAAGATGGTTCGAAGAGGGACCAGAGGAGAACTCAACCATAGAGATTGCGGGGAAAACATATCCTTTTGGATCAAAGATAATTTACGTCGACCGAAGATATCAAAAACTTAAGATTTGCACGGAAATCTGTGAAGACCTTTGGGTAGTAAATTCCCCGTCATCTTCTCACGTTTTGGCAGGTTCTACGGTAGTTTTGAACCTTTCTGCATCCAACGACATCATCGGGAAGAAGGAATACCGCACAAACCTCGTAAAAATGGCTTCCGCAAAAGGAATTTGTGCTTACGTTTACGCTAACTGTGGTCTTGGCGAATCTTCCACCGACGTTGTCTATTCAGGCCATAAAATAATTGCCGAAAATGGTTGGATTGTTTCGGAAACTGAACCATTTGCAAATCATGATGCAACTGCCGATATCGATCTAGAGAAACTAATCAATCTCCGGCGGAAAGTTAACACATTTAGAAACCGTGTTTCCGATTCTTATTGGTATATACCTTTCTCAATGGAAATTAAGGCTCCAAACGCCCCATTAAGGAGACCTCACCCAAGTCCATTTTTACCGGAAAGCGGAGCGATGGATTTAAACCGCGTTTCTAGCATCATCAATATCCAATCTTATGGGCTGCTTCAACGTCTCCGCGCTATCCACTGCCACAAGGTCATTGTTGGACTAAGCGGTGGACTTGATTCAACGTTAGCTTTGTTGGTCGCGAATACAGCTTTTGAAAATGGGGGCCTCGATAAAA
>CAMOEH010000075.1 GCA_946612055.1 uncultured Bacillota bacterium
AATGCCTTACTCCGTCTACCGGAAGGAAGAAATATTCGGAGAAGAAGATCGAAAGGAAAACCAAGGCGACAAACATCAAAGTCATCGCCAAAATGACGGCTTTGTTCGGGTCGGCCTTCTTTTTCTGGGATTGGACGGTCTCTTCGATTTCGGCTTCTTCTTTTTTGGAGATGAGATAATCAACGGTCACGCCATAATAGGAAGCAAAATCCTGCAAGACATCCACCGTAGGAAGGGCATAGCCAAGCTCCCATTTAGAAATGGATTTATCGCCATAATGGATTTCTTTGGCGAGTTGTTGTTGGGTTAGCCCTTTTGCTTTGCGCAAAGAAGAAAGATTCTTTCCAACGATTTCCGATAGGGATTCTTTTTCCATGCATTCATTTTACTATAAAATGGCAAAAGAAGAGCCGACAAAAAAGCGGGGTCTGCCCGCTTTTGGATTAGTAGAGGTTGCTAGCCGAGGTTGGGCGAGGAGCATTTGCCGCTTGTCCAACGATTTGCTCTTGGCTATTGATGAAGTTATTGAGGAAGAAGTTTTGGATCGTCGAATTGGTCCAAACATCGCGGTAGACGCCTCCAGAAACGTTATCTAACGTCGCGGAGACCGAAGCACTAAGAATGGTGATGAGGCTTCCTAAGGTGAAATCGGCATTTAACGAAGACAAGGAACGATATTCCTTATTATCGATGGTGACCGAAGTTCCTTTGATCGTGGCGTTGATATCGTTGAGGATGCTCTTATGGAGCAATTCGCCGAGATCGAGCGAAATCTTCCATTCGGGTTCGTTGTAATTGTTGTTGAAGGTGAAACCATGGATGACATCTTCGAAGTGAGGCGCGGCAACGGAAGTCGTTTCTTTGCTGACGGCATCTTCGATCTTCGAATAGGTCTTATCGGTCAAGCCGAGGACATAAAGCATGAGCCATCCAAGGAGATCGTCTTTGAATTGAGTTCCGGTGATCAAAGCGGAATCTTCGATGGTCGTGTTGCGTCCTATTAATTTCTTATAGGTGCTCGTCCTCTTCATGAAGATCTGTTCGTCATCGATGGAGCCGGAGGTGTAATAGAAGATTTCGACGACACGTTCGCCTGAAGTATAGCCAGAAGGCATGTTGCCATAATCGACTAAAGGAATGCGAAGGGTATTGTATTTGGCTTTGAAATACATCGATACCTGAGCCCCGTTTAAAGCCACATATCCGTTCGCGTTGATGTCGATGTTGAGGACGCTAAGCGCGTTAAGGTTGATCGTTCCGCCGATTTGATAGGTGGAAAGCGAATTGTTTTTGGTAACACCAAGGGTAGTGGTGTCAACAAGATGCTCTAACATCGAGGTCAAAGAAGTGTAATCGACGAATCTGCTCTTATCGACGTTGCGTCCGAAATAGGAGAAGGTGCTGCCATAAGAAGAGGAAGAGCGATCCACTTTAATTGGAGTGAAGCCAACTTCGACATCGACGGCAACGTTAGAGATGTTCATCTTCACGCCAAGGAAGGCGAGGGTAGAGTCGGCTTGGTTGAAGCCAAAGCGGACCGTGATGTCGTTAGAAACGCCTAATGCTTTTTTGTTGAGAACGACGGTCGTAACATCCACGCCAGCCGCGCTTTCATGGGTGATCTCTTTGAGAATCCGATATTTGATGAGTCCAGTAAGGTGGCCCGAAGTCAAATCGGAGAGCAGCGTAGCGGAAGAAGGAGCGCTTAGCATCGTAAGATATTTGCTAAAGCGAGCATCTTCGTTATTGAGGATCTTTCCAAAGGAAGAGATCAAATCGTTGATGGAATGGATGGTCATCCTTCCTTTGAGCCCGTTTTTGTTATTGGGTTGGGTACGGTTTTCTTTAGAAGGATAAGAGGAGGCTTCATTAATCGAATTGTATTCGAAGAGCATGTTGTTGAAATCGGCGGTATTCTCTCCGAAATATTCGTCTTTTTGGGCAGGGCCTTGGACGTCAATCATGACGTGGTGGTCTTGGATATAGCCTTCTTGACGTTCGGTGATGTCGAGTTTGCCGGTGCCAAGCTTTTCTTCCAAATCCAAAGCGGTGGTGGCGTTGAGGGTGAATCCGGCGTTATTGCCGTTAACATCGGTTTTATCGAGATAATCGATGCCGCCTTGGATAGTCGCGCTCATTTGCTTGCTATCGGCGATATCGATGATTTCTTCGCTTAGGCCTTTGAGGTGCTTCAATTCGTGATAATCATCTTCGTTAGGAGCAGCAGGAGAAGAGAAATGCTCGATATGGATGTCGCCATTGACTTCAAAGGAAGCAAAGGTGACGTTTTGCAAGTCGATGTTGACGAGATTGGCGGTATCGGAAGTGCGGTCAAGAGACAAAACCACTTTGCCGGTTAAGCCGATCGGAGCCAAGGAAACGACGATGCGGAAATGATTGTTGCCGCCTTCAATAGATTCGATGAGATCAAGGACGGATTCGTAATGGCTTTCTTTGATGCCGGTGATGAGATTGCTGCTTTTCACCGAGGAGACGGCATCGAGGATTTTGCCAAGCATCCCGCTAAGATTGCCGAGCTCTAAGGAAGTCTTCTTCCCAGAGGTGGCAGAAGCAAAGGCTTCGACCAAATTCGCATACACGGCATCGATGGTTGTCTTATTGGTTCTGGCCCTTAAAACATCGTTGATGTTAAGGAAGGCAAGGTGATCGGTGCTTTCGCTTTCTAATGTCTTCTTAAGATAAGCAAAGCTTAGATTTTGCTCGGCATAGCTTTCGTTTTCCCCAGTAGAGAATTTCAAGGAAGCCGAGATGTCAGGGCTATTTAATTTGGTCAAATCAGCAGAGGCTTTCAAATAAAGATTGGCGTCTTCTTCAAAGCCTTCTTGTCCTGGGGCAGTGGCAGTCGCGGCAACGGCTTCTTCTTCATGATGGAGATCCAAATCAAGGACGACATCGAAATTACGGTCTTTGACGTAACGTCCGATTTCTTTGAAGAGCTCGGTCGAATCTTTCAAAGAAAGATAGCTATCTACATCAGCAGGAGCTTGCCAGCGGATGGGGGCGTTGGTTTTAACGTTAGCTTTCAAAGCGAGTTCGACACCATCGGCAATTTCAAAAACATCTTGATTGCCAGTTGATGGGTCAATGGCAGGCAAAGAAATGCCGGTGAGATTTTGATTATTATCTGCAGTGAAGCCGATTGGCAAAGTCATATCGCCTAGGGGCAAATTGAGCGTGTAGGCGTATCCACCTTCGATGATGGCTTCATCCATGTTGGATAAGGCATCCATGATGCCATCCATATCCATATTCAGGGAGCTTCCGCCTCCTAATTTGCTTAGATCGAAGTCGAAATTAAAGGCATCGCTTCCGCCTAAGGCAGTGATGATATCATCAAGCATCCAGGAGAGTTCACCATAGGAATAACCATCGTTAACGGTGATCACTTCGCCATCGGCGAGAATGATTTCATGATCGTCTCCATCCGGGGCCAAATCCATTTTGTATTTGACATTCCAAGAGGAATCGTCGAGGTTCTTAAGGGCGAAATAGACGTTTTGGTTCACAAGGGAGAAATCGATTTCGCGGTTTCTTCCGTTATAAGAAAGCGGACCATCGAAAGAAAGATTGATGCCCTTTAAAGCCAAATCGGTGATGGCGATGTTAAGCCCAGCACCAGGCAAGAAGGAGATTTCATTTTTGGCAGAGCTATTCTTGCTTCCGATTCCGACATAGCCTCGTTCGATATCAAGCGAAAAGCCGGTGCCTACGGAATCGATGAGATTTGCGACAAAGCGATCAGCTGGTTTTTGTTCGATCGGAGCCGGATTGCTTCCTCCCTCTTCTTCCTCTTCATCACGGATAATCGTCGTATGCACAGGAATCGAGAAATAGGTTACGGATGCGCTGACGCCAAGCACGGCCGCGGCAACGCCGATATAGACAAGGCCGAATTTGGATTTCTTTTTCGTTCTATCTTTTTTCATGGTGAGCTCCTTTTATTCTTCGGGATAAGTTAATGTTTCGCCTAATGTTGGGATTTCTGCTTGGCCATCCCAGGAGAAGGTCGTTGTGATTCTTCCTTCGCAGTTACTGCCAACTCCTTGCGAGGTTTTGGCGTAATAGTTCTCATGGGTGGTATAGCTTAGCGGATTGAGTTCGTTATCGAATTCAAACGTTAGGTGACAATAGGAGAATACGGGCAGTGTTTTCAGATTGGAGATGTTTTGCATCTGATGCTGGTAACGGCTTGTCCCCCTTACTGGATCAAGTTCAAGTTCTAGGTGATAGCCGCTTCCCGTTTTCGTTGCTTTTGTTGGTGGATATCCAGACAAGGGTTCTTGTTCCTTCAGGGTTGATTTTTAGGCAACACATTA
>CAMOEH010000076.1 GCA_946612055.1 uncultured Bacillota bacterium
AATTGCGATTCGCGGGTCGATGAATCGATGCTCCGCTTCAAGATCGAAGATTCTCGCGTCAATTACCTCAATGGCTACCGCTGCGACATGATCCATGGCGACCTGCTTACTTCCGAATTGCTATCGGTGGAGCGGGGAGACATCGTGATGTTTGGCCATACCCATGTGCCGATGCTAAAAAAAGAAGATGGGGTCATCTATCTTAATCCAGGGTCTACCTCTTTCCCCAAAAACGGGAATCCGCCTTCTTATGGCGTGATGGAAGGGCTTCATGTGGAGATCCGCAATCTCGAAAACAATGAGCCATTAATGACCCTAGAACTAAATTAAAGGAGACGAAAATGAGCGATAAAATCCGCATCTTTGCCCTAGGAGGGCTAGACGAAGAAGGCAAGAATTGCTGCGTCGTCGAAATTAACGATGACATTTTCGTCGTCGAAACCGGGGCCAAAGAGCCCGATAAAACGCAACCTGGCGTCGATTATGTCATCCCTCGATTTGATTATCTAGTCGAGAACAAAGATCGAATCCGCGCTTATTTCTTGCTCCATGGCCATGACGATGAAATCGCCGCGCTTCCTTATATCTATCCCGAAGCCCCGGCTCCCGTTTATGGCTCGAAAGTGACGTTAATGATGCTTGATATGTTCACCCGTCACATCAAAAAAGACCCGAAAATGTATGATTTGAGGCCGGTTGGTCCTTCTTCTTCCTTCAAAGTCGCAGGAAGAAAAGTCTCTTATTTCCATACGGCCCATAACATCGCTGATAGCAGTGGCATCGCCATCTCGACCGATAAAGGCAACATCATCTTCACAAGCGATTTCGTCGTCGAGAATAACGCGACTCCCGATTATCTTAACGACATGAATGCTCTTGCTCGTATTGCCGAAGAGCCGACTTTGGCTTTGCTTCCAGAATCCTTTTACGCAGGAAAGCCAGGCTATACGGCCCCGAATTACAAATTAAGACCGCACGTTGAAGAGACCTTCAAGAATGCTCCGGGACGTATTTTCGTCTCGGTCTTCTCTCCAAATCTATATAACGTCGACGAAATTATTCGCCTTGCGATTGAAAACAAGAAAAAACTCATTTGGTATGATGAAGCAACCGCCGATATCGTCGCGACAATCCAAGCTTCCGGGAAACTCAATATCCCGCGGGAGAACGCCGCTTCCTTAGACGATATCCTTCGTTTGCGTGACCAAGATATCGTCGTCGTGATGACGGGATTTGGCTTCAAATTGCTACGAAAAGTCGCTTTGCTTGCCTCAGGCCAATACGAAGATCGTCGCTTCCGCTTGAAAGAAAGCGATACCTTCATCGTTGCTTCGCCAGCGGAAGACAATACGGAAATCGAATATACCGATGCCGTCGATGAACTTTATCGCTGCGGATGCCATGTCTTGCCCGTTTCGAAGAAAGTCTTCCTCAAGATGCACGCTTCCGAAGAAGATCTGAAGATGATGGCTTCTATCCTTAAGCCGAAATTCTATATTCCCGTCAAAGGGTTCTACAAAGACCTTCTCCGCAATGCGACTATCGCTTTGGGGATGGGAATCGGTCTTTCTTATTCCAATATCTTCCTTCTAGAAAACGGGATGAGCGTCATTTTAGACGATAATGGTGGAAGAATCGTCGATGAGAAAATCCCTCATGGCGATCTGCTTATCGATGGCGAAGATGTCGGGGATATTTCTCAAGATATCCTTGCCGAGCGCGAAGAACTCGCTGAAGGCGTTGTCATCATGGCCCTTACCTTATCCAAATCCAAACGCGAAATCATCGCCGGGCCTGACGTCCAAATGAGGGGATTTGTCTTCGTCAAAGATGCCGAAGCAATCATCCGCGAAGTCTCCTCAATCTTCGTGACTACCGTCAAAGAATTCCTCGCCTTAAGCCGATATAACATCGACGAAATCAAGCAAAATGTCTATGAACGTTGTTTGCGTGGCATAAGGCGCAGCACGGGCAAAGATCCCATGATATTGCCTATCATCATCGAGCAAGATTAATTATGAACGAAAAGAAGAAAGCCAAAATCTATAGCAAATCGCAAGTGGCGTCTTCTTTCGGCGTTCTCTTTGCTTTGTTTTTCCTCGTCGTGATGGTTTCTCCTGGAACCCATCTTCAATTTTTCATCTATCCTTTGGAATATCTATTCGGGATTTTGGCCTTATACGCCTTATGCCCGCTTATGATGGCCGCAGGGATTGTCTTTGCTTTTAAGCATCGGCTTTTCTTCCCGCGCTTACGCGTCATTTTTGGGATTATCTTGGCTAGCGTTGGCACCTTGCTTTTATTCGCTCGGATCGGGAATTCCTATCTTGGCGAAGAAAATTATGGGTCGATGCTTAACGAGGCATATTCTTCTTATCGCCTTGCAGTCGAGATCAAAACCGGTGGTGGCATCCTTTTCCATCTTCTTGACCGCGGCTTATTGCGCGTTGGTGCCTTCTTATCGATCTTATTGATTGTTTTCATCTTGCTAGGAGCGATTGTTTTGCTTTTCTGGCCGTTATGGAAAAAAGCCATCCGGGCAATAAGAGGGAAAATCGCTCTTGCATCGGCAGAGAAGAAGCGGAAGAAGCTTCAAGAAGAAGGTGGCATCAGCCAATTCAATCTTGGAAGCGAAGAGGAAGCAGTGGAAGAAAAGGAAGAAGAGATCCCTGCTTTGCTTCCTCCTGTCGAAGAAAAGAAACCCGTTTATAAAGAAGAATTCGTTCCTTCTGGCCACATCCGCGTCCAAGCCAATTCCTCAGTAAGAGAGAATCCGTCGCCTTCTTTTGAAGATATTCTTCCTTCTTCTAACCCCGATTGGGAAGAAAAAGGAGAAGAGTTAGAAGAAGCTTATTTCGATTTCGGCGACGAGCCAAAACAAAAAGAAGAAACGCCCTCGATGGAGATGCCTTTTTCGACGGTCGAAGAACCTGTGGTTCAAGATCTTTCTCCCGTTATGCCCAAGGCGGAAGAAAAGCCGATTGAAGTTGAGCCTATCGTAGAGCCACATTTAGAAGAAAGCCCGATTATCGCTTCTAACGAGCCTTCTTTTGCCCAAGAAGAGATTCCGGAAGAAGAAATCGAACCCTCGGTTGAAGAAGAAGAGATGGCTATCAAAGAGGCCACACCGGTTGAAGAAGAAATCGTAGAAGACGTACCTCCAATGCCAGAAGCTCCTGTTGAAGAAAAAATCGAGCCAGTCACGCCTCCTTTAAATCCCGAAGAAGCCAAGATGCTTGAATTAGGGATTGAACCAAAGAAAGACTGGCCCGAATACACTTTGCCGCCTTTAAGCTTATTAAAAGACGTCGATAACACCGAAAAAATCGCGGCGATGGATAGCGAGTGTAAGGAAAAGACCGAAATCATCAACAAAGCGTTCCAAGATTTCAAAGTTGGGGCCTCTTGCCCGTCTTATACGGTTGGACCTTCGGTTACGCGCTTTGATATTGCTTACGATGAAAGCGCCGGTGTCCAAGACATTGAGAAATGCATCCGTAATATTCGTATTCGTTTAAATGGCGTTAGTGCTCGTTTCGTTGATGTTGTCGCCGGAAAAACGACTTCTGGCTTAGAAATTGCCAATACTTCTAGGGCGACCGTTTCCTTTAAAGAGACGATCGTTGATTTATCGACCGATCCCAAAAAGAGCATGCTCATTCCCTTTGGGAAAAACATCGAAGGCCGAGTAGTAACCGATGATTTGACCAAATTCCCGCATATGCTGATCGCCGGAACTTCTGGCTCAGGTAAATCCGTTTTCATGCACGGCCTATTGATGACTTTGTTGATGCGGAATCGCCCTGAGCAATTGAAACTCGTCCTCGTTGATCCTAAGCGCGTCGAAATGTCGAAATATCGCGATATTCCTCATCTTCTTTGCCCCATCGTCAAAGAGCCTAACGAAGCCAGGAATTGCTTGAAGAAGCTCGTTGAAGAGATGGAGAGACGTTATTCCATTTTGGAATATTCTGGCGTTTCTGGCATCCGCGAATATAACGAAGAATGGGCGGTGGAGAATAACAAAGAGCCGCTTCCATTTATCGTCTGCGTCCTCGATGAATTCGGCGATTTAGTCCAAAATTGCAAAGACATCGCTGATCCTGTCTTGCTTTTAGCGGCCAAGGCTCGTGCGGCTGGCATCCATTTGATCATCGCCACCCAGCGTCCAGATAAGCAAGTCATCACGGGTACGATCAAAAGCAATTTGAATGTTCGCGTTGCTTTAACAGTGGCTTCGGCAATTGATTCTACTGTCATTGTCGGCCAAGGCGGAGCGGAAGAACTCTGCGGCTATGGCGATATGCTTATTGATGATCTCAATATCTCCAAAGAGCTTGTCCGTGCCCAGGGGAGCTATGTCACCAACTCGGAAATCCGGGCCGTCACCGATTATCTTCGCGCCCAGCAAAAAGTCGTTTATGATCCCAAATTCCTCGATTTGTCCGATGAAGGAAGCGGAATCGCGCCTGCTGCTAGTGCAGGAGCAACCGTGGAAGGGCCTAGCTTAGCTGAACTTCGGGCCGCTGGGCAAAAAGAGAAATATGAAATGATCAAAACCGCGATCATGGGAAGAGATTTCACCTCGATTTCGCAGATTCAACGCGATTTCGGTGTCGGCTTCCCCCGCGCTGGCAAGATCTTTGCTCAGCTCCAGCAAGAAGGCATCATCGCGATGAATACAGATTCCGCCAACAATTCCAAAGGGGTTCGCGTTTTGATCCACGATCCTTCGCAATTGCCAAACGCTTCCAATCCAGGAACCCTATCTCAAGACAAAATCTCTTAACATGAAAAACGTTTTTATCTCGGCAAAACTTGTCGAGCCCTCCTTAATCCGCGTCCATATCTTCTCTTCTTTGGAAGAAAGGAAAAAAGATTGGCTTCTATGCCGCGATCATCGCCAATTGATCAAACTTTCTCCTCGTAAAAAAGCCGAACTTGGTGATGATATTCTCCTTGATTTCCATCTCGATGAAGAATTGGAATTAGGCCATTCCTATTTCTTGATCAACGAATTCTATGGTCGGATTCCTCTTGATGTCACTTCGGCCGTTGATTTCCCTTCTTTTGAAGAAAGCTATGTCGATGTAGACGCAATTTTAGGCGTTCAATACGAGGAAAAGAAAACGACTTTCTCCCTCTGGGCGCCTTTATCTAGCGGTGTTTCCTTGCTGCTAGACAAAGGAGAAGGAACCGTCGAATATCCTTTGATTCGCGGAGAAAAAGGGATTTATTCGTTAACCTTAGAAGGCGATCTTGCCTATGCGAAATATCGTTACCGCGTCATCAATAACGAAGTCGCTTCGATCGTCAATGACCCTTATGCGACTGGATCAACTTCTAACGGGAAAGAAAACGTGGTCATCCCCTGGGAGAAATTGCCCTTTGTTTCAAAAGTTAAAGCCGAGTATTTCCCCTCTTCTTTAGAAGAAGCAATCATTTACGAAGCCCATGTCCGTGATTTCACGATCGAAGAAGGAACTTCCATCAAAAACAAAGGGAAATTCCTAGGAATGATCGAAGAAAATTGCCAAAGCGAAGATGGAGAAAGCGTTGGGATTGATTATTTGGTTAACTTAGGAGTCACCCATATCCAGCTTTTGCCGGTTCTAGACTATGCAACCGTTGATGAGGACCATCCTTCCTCTTCTTATAATTGGGGATATGATCCTGCTCAATTTGCTTGCTTAGAAGGAAGCTATTCTTCTTCTCCTGAAGATCCATTATCCCGTATTCAAGAATTCCGAAAGCTTGTTTCGGCTTATCACGAAAAAGGGATCGGGGTGATTCTCGATGTCGTTTATAACCACGTTTATTGCCATCCTTGCTCGAATTTAGAACAGATTGTCCCTGGTTATTATTTCCGGAAAAACAAAGATGGTAGCCCCATGGAAGTCTCCGGATGCGGGAATGACCTAGCGACGGAAAAAGCGATGGTGGCCCATTTGGTCCGCTTTGCTTGCCTCCATTTGATTTCCGCTTACCAAATCGACGGATTCCGCTTCGATTTGATGGGCATCATGGAAAGCTCATTGCTTCAAGAAATCGCCTCTTTGGCCAAAAAAGCCAATCCTTCTTTCCTTCTATATGGCGAAGGATGGAACATGGTTTCTTTGCCCAAAATCAGCTTAGCCAATAGCAAAGAATGGGAAAAGTTGACACCCATTGGCTATTTCAATGATTTTTACCGTGATCATCTCTTCTCTTTATCGGAAGGATTCGGGATCAATGAAAATATCCGCGATGCTTTGCTAGGAAGATATCTGACTAAAGACAACAAAGGCTATCATCCTTCCTTATCGGTCAATTATCTAGAATGCCACGATGGCAAAACCCTTTTCGACAAATTGGAGCGTTATCCTTTGCCCGAAAAAGAAGGGATCGTTGCCTTTTTAAACGCTTTGGTTTGCTTTGGTTTTGGCGCGAGCTTCTTCCATATGGGGCAAGAGATCGGCTTAAGCAAAGGCGGCAAAGACAATACCTACAATAGCGGAGATTTTGACAATAGTTTCAAACCAAGTCAAATCAAGAAACGGAAGTGGATGTATCTTGAACTTGCAAGAGCAATCAAGGCCAAGAAATCCTATTGGAAAATCCCCTCTTCCGAAGAAGGAATCTCTTATAAAAAACTCGATCATGCCGCGCGTATTGAACTTAATAACGGCGTCTTCTTGTTGATCAATCCTTCGCCTTATCATTACGAAGAAACCTATCCAAAGGAAGTTGAAGTTGTCTACGAATACGGCAACGAAAGCGTTCCTTACAAAGAGAAAACAATCCGATTGAAGCCTTATTCATTGCTACTTGCCCGCATTTAAGAAAGGGCTAGTTATGATTTCCTCTATTTTTCTTTCCGGCCGCCTAGGCGAGAGTATCGGCGAGGATGGTCGTTATGTCGAAGTTGACCGCGTCATTCCCGGGCCAGGAGGAAGCTATGCAACCGATGCTTTCCCTGTGTTTACGCCACTTCGA
>CAMOEH010000077.1 GCA_946612055.1 uncultured Bacillota bacterium
ATGGGCTGCGCTTTCTGCGCCTCAGGGCTTCTAAAAAAAGAAAGGAATCTTTCCGCCGCGGAAATGGTGGGGGAACTCCTTTTGGTCAATTCGCTTTTAGCCGATGAAGGAAGCCGGGTCACCCATGTTGTCGTCATGGGAACAGGCGAACCTTTCGATAATTATGATAACGTCCTCTCCTTCGTGAGGATTTGCAATGAACAGCATGGCTTAGCAATCGGAGCAAGGCATATCACCGTCTCCACTTGTGGCATTCCCGATGCGATCCGCCGTTATGGCAAAGAAGGGCTTCAGATCAATTTGGCGATCTCGTTGCACGCTCCAAATGACGAAGTCAGAAAGAAGCTGATGCCGATTGATAAAGCCCATCCTTTGGATGAACTTCTTCCCGCCATCGCCGAATACGAAAAAGATGCCGGAAGAAGAGTCACCTTCGAATATATCCTTCTAGAAGGGGTGAACGATTCCGTCGAACAAGCCCATGAGCTTGCTGCTTTGATCCATGATCATGGCATTTTCGCTTACGTTAACCTCATTCCTTATAACGAAGTGAAGGAAAAGCCGTTCCGCCGATCCTCTTCTTCCCGAGTCAAAGCCTTCTTTGATACGTTGATGAAGCGGGGGATTACGACGACCGTCCGTAAGGAATTCGGCTCGGATATCGATGCGGCCTGCGGCCAGCTTCGCGTCAAAGTCGCGAAAGGGGAGCTTTCATGAAAACCCCTTCCTGGAGTGGCGTTTATGCCGCGAAAACCGACATCGGCCGCGTTCGGGTGACTAACGAAGACCAAGCCCGCGTTCTCGTTGGAGATTCCGGGGAAGTCTTTCTGATCGTCTGCGATGGGATGGGCGGCCAGAATAAAGGCGATTATGCTTCCTCTACGGCCATCGAAATGCTTTCCGAAGCCTTTCAAAATAAGAAAAAGCACGGGATGCTCCTCAATCGAATTTGGCTTTCTAGAGCATTAAGAGAAGCTAACGCGGCGATTTTTGAAGAGGCAAGCCAAAGCCAAGTCTATGCCGACATGGGCACGACTTGCGTCTGCGCTTTGCTTAGCGGAAACAAATTGCTCGTAGCCAATATTGGCGATTCTAGGGCCTATGCTTTTTCCAAAAACGGACTGACTCTTCTTACCGAAGACCAAACCTATGTCGAATATCTTTATCGAACTGGGCGCATCGACAAAGAAGAAGCCAAAGCCAGGAAAGACCGTCATGCCTTGATGAATGCGATGGGGGTCTATCCTAGCGTTGCGATTGATTTCCGACGTTATGACTATCATGGCGAATCCTTGCTTTTATGCTCGGATGGCTTATATAACAACGTTCCTGAAAACGAGATCCGCGCCATTTTGAATACCGACGACCGCCCCGACATCAAAGTCAATTCCCTTATTGGCGATGCTAATAGCAATGGGGGAAGCGATAACGTCGGCATCGCCTATTGGGAGAGTTTGCCCCATGATTAAGATCGGTGACAAAATCGACGGGCGTTATCGCATCGTAAGCCGCATCGCTACGGGCGGAATGGCTGACGTTTATGAGGCCAATGACCTGATTTCCAAGCGCGTTGTTTCCCTCAAAATCATGAAGGAAGAGCTCCTTTCTAACGCAATCAACCTCAAGCGTTTCGAAAACGAAACAGCTTCGGCATCGAGCTTTAATCACCCCAATATCGTCAAAGTCTACGGAAGAGGCGTTGTCGAAGGGCGTCCTTATATGGCCAACGAATACATCAAAGGACAAACCCTTCGCGATAAACTTAATTTCTCTATGTCGCTTACCTTGTCCGAGGCTTGCGAAGTGATGCTTCAGCTTACCGATGGCGTTTCCTTTATCCATAGTAAAGGCATTGTTCATCGCGACATCAAACCCGACAACCTTTTCTATATGAGCGATGGGACCCTGAAAATCGCCGATTTCGGCATCGCGACCCCCATTGGCGAAAAACCGAAAAGCGATGCGATCCAAGGGACGATTTATTATTGCAGCCCCGAAGTATTAACCGGGGCTCCTGCTAGTGTAAGCAACGACATCTATTCGATGGGCGTTCTCTTCTTTGAAATCTTGACGGGCCAAGTCCCTTTCGATGGTGCTAATCCAGAAGAGGTTGCCCTCAAGCAAATCAAGAAGCGCTTCCCTGAGCCTAGCCGTGTCATTCCTTCGATCCCCAAATCGATCGATAAAATCATTCTCACGGCATGCCGGAAATCTCCCCAAGAGCGTTATCCTAGCGCCAAGGCGATGCACGATGCCATCGTTAAAGCGATGTCAGATAAAGAAAATTTCAAAGAAAAGAAAGGCCTCTTCTCGAGGATATTCGGATTCAAATGAGCGTCATCGTTGCCCCTTCGATCTTATCCGCTGACTTCTCTAGAATTGCAGAAGAAGTCGCTTTAGCAGAGCAAAGCAAAGCGGAATTTCTTCATTTGGATGTAATGGATGGCCTTTTCGTTCCAAATCAAACCTTTGGTCCGGATTTCTTGACCTCTTTCCCACGGGCGAAGATGGTTTATGACGTCCATTTGATGGTCAAGGATGTTTTTGGCTGTATCGATTCCTTTGCAAAAGTAGGAGCGGACTATTTGACCTTCCATCTTGAAGCTGTTTCGAGCATCGAAGAAGCCAAAAAAGCAATCGATGTCATCCATTCTTTAGGCAAGAAAGCCGGGATTTCGATTAAGCCCAATACAGAAGCCTCGGCCATCAAACCTCTTCTAAAAGAAGTCGACCTCGTCCTTGTGATGTCGGTCGAGCCGGGGAAAGGCGGGCAAAAATTCATGCCGAATGCTCTTGCAAAAATTGCCTATTTTTCCAAAGAAAAGAAAGAAAACAATTATTCCTATCTCATCGAAGTCGATGGGGGGATCAATGCGGAAACGGGCGCGATGTGCGTCCATGAAGGAGCGGAAGTCCTCGTTGCCGGCTCTTATTTGTTTGGGCATGAAGATTTTTTAAATCGCGTGGAAGGGTTATGGAAATTAATTTAATCGTTACTTCGATTTTCTCCGCTTCTTTGCTCGTGGCTTTGTTTGTTATCCTTCAGTTATTTGGCCGATTCTATTTC
>CAMOEH010000078.1 GCA_946612055.1 uncultured Bacillota bacterium
TCTTTTAATTCGTTTTCATAAAGGAAGCGAGATTCATATCCTTTGAAGCGCATCTTCTTGTTATTAATCTCGACCAAGGCCTCCTCTTTGCTCAAATTGACAACATAGAAGAATTTACGTCCGGTTGCATCTTCTTTTCGATAAGCGACACGAATCTCTTTGTTTTCGTTAGTCAGGAAGGGCTGAGCCTTTTTGATTTCTTCGAGTGTGATGTTGCTATTCAAATAATCGTAAGCAAAAGGGAATCCTTCCAAATATTCGGGTTTGCCTTTGGCGAGCAATATCTTTCCTCCGTTGCGGACGTATTCCCTCAGCAATTTCTCGGTGCTTTTATCCATCGTGAACATCAAAGGCAAAACGAGGTATTGATATTCGCGTTGGCCCATGATGAGTTTATCCCCTTTCACGGATCCATATTTTTCGAGCAAGGTCTCATCAAGGATATGATAAGGAATCTGCATTTGGCCGAGCGTTTGGGTTACTTCGGCATAGGATTCCATTAAATCGGCAACCGATTCAAAGGGATTCTCTCTTTTGAAATTGAAATAGCAGCTTCGAATCGGCGTGAAGACGCCGACATTGACGATTTCTGTCGAAGTCGCGATCTTCTCTCCGATTTCGGCCATTTTGTCATTGAACAATTTGAAATACTCGTTTACCCAAGGGTTATGCGCGGAATAATGCTCGGGATAATCTCTTTTCCTTTGGCCATGCTCGCTATAAGGCAACAAATGATGGCAAAGAAGGTTCACACCATTGACGAATTGCCAATCCGCAAGATGCTTTAATTCCTCTGGTGTGCAATCCCAGCCAACAAGAGCGAAAGATTCAGTGAGGATCTGCTTTTTCCCAAGTTGGGCGCAGACGCTTGTTAGTTGCTTTGCGGCGAGGTCGGGAGAGATGTTGCGGGAGAGCAAATCCATGCCAGGGATATGTTCATATTCGTATAAAGGCATGATGCCCCCGCAGCATTCCATCTGCATCCCTAAAGAGTTTTCTTCGATGTAATGGCCAGTTAATTTATAGCCATTTTCCTCGCACCAATCATAGATTTGCTTAGCAAAATTATTGACCATCAAATGTTGCATGGCCTTCCAATAACGGTAACGGAAATCGCGGTATCCCTCTTTCTCGATGAACATCAAGCCGATTTTGTCTTTGATGTCTTCGTGATAAGTTTCTAAGAAATAGGATTCCATCACGCGAGTATAGGCATGATGCCATCTTTGATATTGAGGCTCGTCGGTGAAAAAGCCGCGGAGATTGCCATAACGGTCATGAGCTTTGTATTGCTCATGCGTGAGGTTGATGAATTTTTTCACCACGTCTTTATTCAAAATGTCCGCGGTGCTGACGGAAGTATGGTAGTAGACGTTTAGAACGTCTTGCCCTTCCTTAATTCGAACCAAAGCGTCGCCTTGATAATCGAAAGAAGCATAGGCTTTGGGATCATAGGGGCCATAGGCGTAAGTCAAATAGGCATCGCGGTTGCCTTCTTCTTTAAGAAGCTCACCCCCGGCAAAGCCACTTGGCCAACCATTTTCGTCATATGCATAAGCTTCCATGCCAAGCTCTTTGGCTTTCTTTAAGCAAGCCTCGACGCAGCGGAACCACTTTTCGCCTAAATACGGGGTCGTAAGCCCTCCTCGAGCGTGCATGAAAAAGCCACCGATGCCACTATCATGCATCCATTGGATCTGACGCAATAATTCCTCTTCCTCGAGTTCGTCATTCCAACTCCAGAAAGGAATGGGTCGATATTGATTGGGAATCTCTTTTTTCATAATGGCTACTCCAAATTGAATCAGGCGGCGTTGAAACACGATTTCGGTTGCCTGTAACGGGGACAACGCCAATCCTCGGGCAGACTTTCAAAAGGAACGTTATCATGCTCTTTCGGATCATAGACATAGCCGCAAATCGAACACAGATATTTGCCGGTTTTCGTTTTGAAGGTGATTTTCCCCAACGGGAATACTCGCTGGAGGATTATTCAAATCCACCACCGCTTTCTTCTCGAGGTTTTCGACACCTAAAGGAGTATGGGTCGATAGATAAACGATTGGATGAGAAGCGATAAATTCACGGAATTTGATAGCTTTGATGACCATATTTTTCTCCTGAATATTTTATAAGATATTTTCGAATATTTTGGTAGATATTTTCAAAGAAAATAGCGCCCAGCTGGGCGCTATTAAGAAGATGATGATTAAGCCTCTTTGTTTTCTTCCGCTTCGATGACGGGGGCTTCGTTTTCCATCGCAAGGCGCTGGGCGCGTCTAGCAGCACGTTCGGAGTCGCGGTCCCCTTCCCTAGCAAACAAGGTCAAGGAGACAACGGCAATCAAGGCGCCGGCCATCAGTAGGATCAGGCCCCACCAGCGATAGCCCATATGGGACCAATTGGAGAGCCAGGCATTCTCACTTTCGATGACCCAATTCCCTTTTTCGGTATCGACTTCCAAATGGTCGCCAATGATGCCGAAGACGATGAAAATGATTCCAAGGAGAGCAATCGTTCCGGACAAGATGTACCAGAACAACTCTTTTTTCGCTAATCGGGTCTTTTTATCCATAGGGGTTAAGCCTTCTTCTCTTCAGAGGTCTTTTCTGCCTCGGCTTTGCGTTTTTCTTCATCGGCGCGAGCCTGGGCAATAAGTTCTTGGACGGTCGGTCCATAGATGGCGCGGAAAGCGGCTTCTTTGTCGCGGACATAGAGATTGATGGTTTCAATCACTTCGCGCATCACATCGGGGAAGCGTTTGCCCGCGGGGAGATCGCGACGGCCAGTCATCGCTTCCATCAAAGCGACGATCTTGTCTTCCATATTCTTATAGACGGCATCGGTCTCTTTGGCATTATGACGGACGAAATTGATGTTTTGGATGATTTGTCCGATGTCATTGCCAATGAATTTGGCCGCGGGGGTCTCTTCGTGATTGGGGGCTTCATTACGAGCTTGGTTATATTCGTTGAAAAGCTGGTTGAGATCGTTGACTAAAGTCAAATAGGCGACGCCACGATACATTTCTTCTTCGGCTTTCCAAAGCTTTTCGACTTGTTCAACATCGGCTTGGTGCTGATGGGCATCGTTAAGAACGCCAAGAATCATGTTGTTGACGTTTTCATGGATCGGCATGACGTTTTTATAGATGGCAAGATGCTGGTTATGATCGACGCGAAGCCCGTCATCGGCAAGCTTCAAAACGGTCGAATCATCGCCATAGATTTCGGCATGGAAATCGCGGATGGCTTTTTCGAGCTTCTCTCCGTTTTCGCCAGAATGATCGATGATGTCCTTAAGAGGGGTGTGCTGATCGACTTCGACGAGGATCGAACGTTTTTGATCTTCGAAGACTTTCGTGTCGTAGCTTTCTTTCTTCAAGCAATATTGCAGCGTATCGCGTACGGCAACGTTGAAGTGGATGAGGGTGGTGATGACTTGACTGACTTGGTTCATTTCTTTTTCTTCTTTCTAGGATTGCTATCCTCCGATGGGTATAGCACTTGTTCCAAATCGCTTACTCGTGAGATGACGTGGCTCGCCCTGGAGCGGACGCTTTTGGGGGAATGAGCCATGCAATAACTGTTCTCATGGAAGGCATCGAACATCGGGAAATCATTTCCCGAATCGCCGACAACTATGACATTATCGTGGGAAATCCTTTGGTAATCAAGATAAAAAGATAGGCCGGAGGCTTTTGAGCACCCTTTAGGGGTGATTTCCACGAATTGTTCGATCCAGGCAAATTCAAATTGAGGATATTTTTCACTGAGTTCTTCGGTGATTTGCTTGGCCCTCAATTTGGCTTTTTTGTTGAGGCCGACCATCATCATGATCTTGTAGCATTCGCCTTTTTTGATCTCGTTGAAGAAGACATGGTCATCTCGGACATAAGGTTCACGATAAGAACCTTGGAAAAGCAAATAAGTCCAATAGAGGAAATTATTAAATTTCGTCATGTAAGTCTTCGTCGAGACGATAGGGAAACGCTTGGTCGTCGCGAGAATGACGCGGGGCTTATACGTTTCATACATTTCATAGACGAGCTTGGTGATCTCATCAGGATCGAAGAACCATTCTTTGACGATTTCCCCACCGCAATCGATAAAAGTTCCATTGGCTCCGACGAAATCGACGGGAACCTTTAGAAATTTACGAACCTTCTCCGCGGAATTATGGGAACGGGAAGTCACCAAAACGATCTTCGTTCCATCTTTGATGGCTCTTCTCACGAAATGGCGATTCTTCCGATTGACCATCCGGTAAATGGCTTTCGGGTAGAAAA
>CAMOEH010000079.1 GCA_946612055.1 uncultured Bacillota bacterium
ATCGGCATGTATGACAATTCTTCTTGCACTGGCGAGCCTCTTCAATCGTTCTCGGGCGAGGCCATCGGCACCTTCTCCTTCAATAAACTTAACGCTGGTACCTATTATTTCCGTGCCACGTACACCAATGTTGCCGATTCTTCTGTGGTCATTTCCAACATCGTCTCGGTGACGGTTACGGCCAAAGCCTCTGCTGAGTTTGCGATCTTCACTTATAGTGGGCCAACCGCCTATCGCGAATATAGGGACGCCTATGTGCCTGTTTCAAGTTCCATTCTTTCGATGCGCGTCAACTATAACGACGGCAGTTATAAAGCCTCCTATAACGACATCACGTCCCTCTCCAATATCACTGTCACCGATCAGCATGGCGATGCGTTTGATATCGATGCCCATCTTGATGTGAATGGCAAATTCGTGGTCGACGAAACTAAGACCATCACGGTGACCTACACCATGAAGGATAACGCCAATGTCCATGCTTCTTATTCTTTCACCATTGCAAATCTAGATAGGATTGAGGCCTACAACGCTTCCGATGAGACCTATTATACTGGGCTTGAATACGATATTGAGGCGAATGCCGGAGCGATCTACGGCCAAGATTCGTGCCATTTGACTACCAGCGAATATGTCGTTTCGCCTAGCCACATCGCTCCTACAGCAGCCGGAACTATCACAATTACCGTTACTTCCACCCAAGATCCTTCTCTTTCTACGACCTTCGATGTGACAGTTGAAGCCCCGACGGTTCTTTCTGACTTTGCGATTACAACCCCTGCTAGCAAGACTACCTTCGCCTTTGGTGAAGAGTTCTCCCATGCTGGATTAGTCGTCACCGCGACTTATGAAGGCGGTTCAACTTTGGATGTCACTTCTGAATGCACCTTCCACGATTACGACATGAAGAAGCTTGGAGCCCAAACCGTTCGTGTTGTCTGGAATGGCAACGAAGTCACTTATGGCATCAATGTGACCAATGTTGGAGCTAGCCAAGGCACGCCTGCCTCTTATCCGACCTATGCCCAAAATGTCGTGACACAAAGCGGCAACGCCAAACTTGACGATGGCGAGTTTGCAAACGGAATCACTGCTGATGGAACCGTTGTTACCGGAGGATCGTTCACCAACGTTTATGGCGGAAAAGAGTCGGCACAAGGTGGCGAAGATTATCTTCGCATGAGCACTAGCAGCAAAAACGGAACGATTACGCTTACGGTTGCCTCTAAAGATATTAGCGGTGTCTCGTTTGACGCCATCAAATGGGGAAGCGATAGTTCGAAAATCAAAGTTACTATTGGTGATAACGCCCTTGCAGAACAAGATGTTGGCTCTTCGCTAAGCACCCATGATTTCGATCTTGATGAGCCCGCTACCGGCGTTACGACCATCACCATCGCGGCGACCAAACGCGTGTTCATCAAAAACATCGTCGTTAAAGGTTATGTCGCCGGCGAACAGAATTTCACTGATCTCGAGCAATCTCTTGCCTGGGCCAGCTATTTCTTGGAAGAAACTTCTGGCGCTTGCGCGGATTACGCTTCCAAATGGAATACCTTGAAAACCGAATATCAAGCGATGTCTACAACCGCGAAAGCCTATTTCGTGGAACACAAAGAATCTAACTCGACGATGGCTGCTGCCTATGCGCGTTATTCCTATCTAGTTAATGATGCGGATATGAAAGCAAGCTTCGCTGCTTGGGATGGCTTAGAAGCCGCTAAGCAAGTTGGCTTGTTCGCCAATGAAAAAGCCAATGCTGGCGAAATCGCCTTGATGTCTGGAATCGCTTTGGCTGGGGTTGTTTCCTCAGCTGGACTCCTCTTCTTGAAGAAAAAGCGTAAAGGACTCTAATCCACCATAAAGATCCCTGCTCGTCGGGGATTTTTCTTTTGTTCGTTTCCAATCAAATGTAAAGATTTCTTTCATATGCTTAATTAATTAAGCACGCCCTGATATAGGAGCGTATAATAAACCTTGATTTGTCTTTCGGTTTCTAAAAAACCGCATTGTAAGGGGAACATATGAAAAAGAAGAACTTAATCGCAACAATCGCTAGCATTGCCTTATTGGCGTCTTCTGGAGCTGCTGTTGCTGGATCTTATTTCTATGGGCAGAAACAAGTCAATCTTGCCCAGGTCTATGCCGAGGAGGCAACCTACGAAGCGACGTTTACAAGCCAATCTTGGGGCACCTCTGGCAATGATTGGGAATCGGGTAAAGCCGGTGCTGGATTTATTAATGGCGGCGTTCAAGTTACCACTGGAGCTTCTGGAGCTAATGCTACCAGCAAAAAAGAATTCAGCAACGTATCCCAAGTCGTTGTTACTTATTGCACCAATGGAAAAAGCGGGGCTGGATCGATTGCTGTTAAGATTGGCTCGAATACCGCCCATAGCCAAAGCGTGACCAAAAGTGGTGGCACGACCCATCGCGATTTGACATTCAACATTTCTCCTTCTGAAAGCGGAAAGGTGAATATTGCTGCTACCTGCACGACCAACTCGATTTACGTTGTCGGTGTCAAGATCGTTTATAACGAAGTGGTGGCTGCTCATGAAATCACTCTTACCGATAGTGAAGGCCATTCAAGCGGATCGGTTGAAGCAGGGGAATCCCTTTCTTTGACTGCTTTGGTTGATGGAGAAGCACCAGCCTCCTCTTTGACTTGGTCTTCCTCCTCTCCTTCGGTTGCAACCGTTTCGGATGGAAACGTGACCACCCTTACCCCTGGTTCAACGACCATTTCGGTTTCGACAACCATTGATGATGAAACCTTCAAAGCCGAATATGTCCTTAATGTTTCCGCTCCCGTCCTTCCTTCTGGCGTTCATGAAGATGGCAAGGGCATGACGGGATATTTCTATGACGCGAGCTCATTTGACGATACGACCGGGACGCCAGCCGATGAAGCGGCGATTCTGACCGGAATGGGCGATTCCTCTAAGACCTATATCTCTTCTGTTAGTGACATTAGCAGTGCCGCCACATCCAAATCTGGTGGCCTTACCTTAGGAACCAGTTCTAAGACAGGATCATTCACCTTCAATATGAGCGAAGGACACGAAGTTACGTCTGTTTTGCTTTGGGGTGCTAAATACGATTCTGGAACCTTCACCGTCAATGGCGAATCCGCCGAATCGGGATCCTTAGGTGAAAAGAAAAGCGAGGCCGATTATTCACTATCTCCTTTGACTTGGAATTTTGCTGGTGAAGAATCTCTTACCTTTGAGACGACTTCGGATCGAGCCACGATTTACCGCATCGACCTCTATTGGGGCGAAGAAGCCACTGATCCTGTTGAATCGGTTACCTTAACTGGCATTGAGAATGGCTCGACTCTTTATAAAGGGGACAAGATTAAATTGACCGCGACGGCTTCTCCTTCGACTGCTTCTCAACGTTTCACTTTCTCTAGCAGCAACGAATCTGTTGCTACCGTCGATAGTAATGGTAACGTCGAAGTTCTTGATGTTAGCGATAATTTAGTCACTATCACGGCCACTTCCAAAGCCGATACGACGAAGAAAGCCTCCTTGTCTTTTTATGCATCCGTAAGGACGACTCCAATCTCTTCCCTTCGTAATGCTTCTGGAACTGGCGCCAATTCGACTTATAACAGCAAAGCAGTCACCTATAAAGGAACGATCGTTGGCATCATGGCCGATGGAAGCAACCTCTATGACCTCTATATCCAAGAAGGCGAGAAAGCCATCTGCGCCTATAAATGCGATGGGGATCAAGTCTCTTCTTTAAAAGTCGGTGATGGGGTCCTTGTTACGGGAACGTTAACTTACTATAACGGGATGCTTGAAACCAAAGACAATACGGTTTCTGCCTTCCCTTCTGCCAAAGAAGAAATCGTTCCCTTAGAAATCACCGTTTCCAATTGGACGAAT
>CAMOEH010000080.1 GCA_946612055.1 uncultured Bacillota bacterium
TGAAAAAAGAAGGCAAATCCATGGAAGAAATCATCCGCTTTGTCGAAGAAGAAAGGCTGAAATACAATCTTTGTGGAACCGTAGAAACCCTTACCTATTTAAAGAAAGCGGGCCGCGTTTCTGGAGCCGCTGCCTTCTTTGGTAATCTCTTCAGCGTTAAGCCGATTATCGTCGCGGATACCTTAGGCCATAACTACGTTGTTAGCAAAGTCAAAGGCTCTAAAAACGCTTATCTTGAGCTATTCAAAATCATCAAAGATGCCGTCGAAGGACAAGAGCACCCCGTCATCTATGTTGGCCAAGGGAAAGCCCAACAAGTATCTGCTTATTTCAAGAAGAGATTTGAAGAAGAATTAGGGGCCACCGTCATCGAATATTGGGTTGGTCCTATTATCGGTATCTCTTGCGGACCTGGCGTCATTCATTTGAATGTCAAAGGCAAAGAAGTGACGGTCACTAGCCCTGAAAAATAAATGGCTGATTGAAGCAGCTTTAGGAAAAGAAGCCGCTTTCATGATTGGCTTTGCTGTGCAAAAGATTCTTTTGTGATACGATAAAACGTGCTTTGATTGAAACGAAGCAGAAAGGGTGCTTGCCATGACGATCTTCTACGGCATTCTTGCTTTGCTAGCTGGGGTTGGCGTTTTCATCGTCGGCATGAATATGCTTTCCTCTTCGCTTCAAAAAGTCGCTGGCCCAGGGATGAAGCGGATGGTTGGGAAAATCACCAAAAACCGTTTCCTTGGAATCGGGGTTGGCGCGGCCGTTACGGGCATCATCCAATCTAGCGCCGCGACGACGGTCATGGCCATCGGTTTCGTCAATATCGGGACGATGACCTTATTCCAGGCCACCTCGGTTATCATGGGCGCCAATATCGGTACCACGGTCACGGGTCTACTCGTTTCTTTATCTAGCTTTGATATCGGCATCTACGCCTCGGCATTAGCTTTTGTTGGCGCGATGATGCAATTCCTTAAAAACGACAAGGTCAAAAGCATCGGAGGCATCATCTGCGGGCTTGGCCTTATTTTCGTTGGCCTGGATTTGATGGGCTCTTCCTTTGCTAGCGAAGAGATCAAAGAAGCGATCCAATCGGTATTCACAAGCATCGATTTCCCCTTGCTTTTATTGCTTCTTGGCATCGTTTTCACCGCTTTGATGCAATCTTCTAGCGCGATGACAGGCTTAGTTATCGTCATGGTTAGTCGAGGGGCAATGCCATTAGAAAGCGGCTTATTCATCATTTTGGGGGCCAATATCGGGACCTGCGTCACGGCATTGCTTGCCACGATTGGAACAAGCACCAACGCCAAAAGGACGGGTCTCATCCATTTGCTTTTCAACGTGGCTGGCGTAACGATATTCACCGCCTTAGTTTGGATCTTCAAAGCCCAAATCGTTTCTTTACTAGAGACCGCTTTCCAAGGCAATTATGCCTTCGCGATTGCCATTTTCCATATCGTTTTCAACGTCGCGACTACCTTGTTGTTACTTCCGTTTATCAAATATCTTGTGAAGATATCCGAATTTTTGATCCGCGAGAAGAAAGACGAGAAAGCCCACGTCATCAAATATATCGATGACCACTTGCTTAGCACCCCCTCTATCGCGATGGAGCAAGTGAAAAAAGAAATCCTCAATATGGCTTTATTGGCCAAAAGCAATTTCGAGATGGGGCTTGATGAGCTTTTCAATCAAAGCGGCAAGTCGATCAAGGAAATCGATACCCACGAAGGCGAAATCGACTACATGAACGAGCATATCACCAAATTCTTGATCAAGCTCTCTCCTTTATTGGGCGCCAAAGAAGAAAAAGCCTTAGGTAGCTATTTCCACGTCGTCAACGACATCGAAAGAATTGGCGACTATGCAAAGAATTTCGCGGATGACTCCCTTAAGATGAAAAACGATGAGCTTGTCTTCTCCGATGCCGCCAAACAAGAGCTAGGGCAAATGGAAGAAGCGCTCAAACGGATGTATTCCTTGGCCATCGAATTATTCTCCTTCTCCCATAAAGACAAATTGGAAGAGCTCTCCCACTTAGAAGAGCAAGTCGACGCCTATAAAGAGGAATTCTCCATCAAGCATTTTGAACGCCTCTCCCAAAACAATTGCTCGATTGAATTAGGGGCTTATTTCACGACGATCATCTCCGCTTTAGAACGAGTAGGGGACCATATCGTCAACATCGGCTTCTCCATCCAAAACCCGACTGGCGACCAAATCGCGAAATGATTCCTATAAGCAAAAAGCAGGCTGCCTTTTTAGATTAGTGAAAAATTATTTTAAGAGGTTTTGGAGAATCTGAGGCGCCATTCGGATGACCCAATAGATTCCTTCGATGTAGACAAAGACGACTAAGCCAACTCCTCCGGCAGCAATATAGGCATCGGGACGAAAGCTTTTGTGCGTCTTCGTATAGGAGAATAGAAGCATCAAAGGGCTTAGGAAAAGGAAAGGATAAGCGGTGGAATACCCTAATCCGCGGACCAAGGTGACCGCTCTAGCAGCTGCTTCGGAAGCCTCAATCCCACCTTTGATGAAATTCTGAGTAATGGCCATCGAGATGCCGATGGTCAACGCGAAATCCGCAATCGCGGCTAAAACAAACATAATCGCCGCGTAGATCGAGAAATGAAGCGAGTTGGCGTTGGTTTTCAAGAAGCGTTGGTATTCTTCGTGGGTCCCGCCTCGCTTGATGAAGAAGAATTCACGGAATTTAATGAAGAAAGCAAACAAAATGAAGACGATAAACAAAATCGGGGATTTTGTCGTCAAGAACGGATAAACGAAAGGAGAAAGGGTGAATTTCCCAAAAGCCGAGGCCGTCTTGAGGATAATCGAGATGATTTCATAGCCGATGGGAAGCAGGGCCAATAAGCGGAAAATGATGATCTTTTTACCCGAGAAGTAGCGAACGGGCTTATAGGTAAGGAAGAACATGAAGGCCGAGCAAAGGAACAAGTCGACGAAGATGTTGAACGAAATATAGCCATTTGAGGAAAGGGCATTGAGGATCTTGTCGATGAAAGAGCGCGCTTCCGATGGGGTTTCAGCAACCATCGAAGCGATGCCGATGAAATAATGCTCATGGACGAAAACAAACGCCAAATAAACGATTGCGGTCAACGAGCCATATAAAATCAGCGTGTTGCGGTAGCCTTTCTTGACATCGAGGATGATGGCAAAAGAAGCTAACAAGAATAGTGGTGTAGACAAAGCGCGCACCGAGGCGAAGAAATCGACGGCCCCCGCGGTTTGCTTAGCAAATCCAGCATCAAGCCTTCCGGCTGTCGTCATGATGATGGCCACTTGCCCCAAAGCAAAGAAGATCCAAGCTAAGATACGTAGATATCGATAAGAGAGAGGTCCGCGATATTTGATGTCTTGCCCGTTGGCAAAATCGCGCATCGTCCGTCTTTTCTTCTTGGAGCGGGCTTTCTTTTTCTTTGGTTTTATTTCTTCTTCAGGAAGAGGTTCCGCTTCAACGGACTCTACTGGCGTTTCTTCGGAAACCAAAGCCTTTTCTTCTATAGAAGGAGCAATGGCATTCTCTTCTTCTAGATTTTCCTCTTCCATCACAGGGGAAACCTCATTTTCGATGAGCTGTTTTTCGTTCTTTTTCGGCATAAGTCAATTATCCCCTTTCATTAGAAAGAGCGAAAGACGCAATCATCTTAGAACGCAAAAAGCGATTTTAAGGGGAGCAAAAATGCAAAAATGCAA
>CAMOEH010000081.1 GCA_946612055.1 uncultured Bacillota bacterium
CTCGTTTCTCGAGACGAAAGATTTTTTCAATGATGTTCGACATGGGTTCTCCTAAAACGCGAGATAAAGTCTACCATTTTGTTAAATGGTAAGCAACGAAGCGTCATTTATCCCGCCTCTCCTTTCTTTTTGCCTTGCCTCTTTAGAGGCGGCGTCTTGGCCATCACGAGGATCGAAATCTTCTTGGGATGATGCTTCTTGGCAAGCGCCAAACAGGCCTTCATCGTGGAGCCAGTCGTGTAGACGTCATCCACCAGCAAAACCTTCTTGCCACGAATGCTGATGCCTTTGTTCCAAGCGATTCGCTTCTTCACATTTTTCCTCTCTTTCGCGGAAAGATCGGCCTGCTTCACGTCCTCGGTTTTTCGAAAGGCTTGGAGGATGGGCAAGCCAAGCCCTTTGAACATCTCCACCACATGATTGAAACCACGCCGTTCATCGTGGGAGGAACTGCTTGGCGCTGGGAGCAAGGTGTAGCCCCGGTATTTGGCCTTCAGCAAAGGCAAAGCCCTGCCTAAGAACACCGGGGCCAGTTCAATGTCAAAGCAGCCTTTGAATTGGAAGAGGATCGAGGTGATTTCTTCGTTGTAGAAATAAAGCGCAAGCGAAGGGACGCCTTCGGTTTTGAACGAGGTAAAAACCGGCGCCATCTTTTTGTAGCATTTCCGACAGACGCATCCATCGAATCCGAAAAGGGAAGACCAACTCGTTTCCTCAATCTTCTCGAAGCAGACTTTACAAAAACGTGTTGGAGTACTCGATTTCCCGGATCGCTTTTTGCATGGCTTTGGTTTCTTTGTCGCATAAGAAGATGACATCGCCTTTTTCTGCTCCTATCTTACGACCGACTCGCCCTGAGATTTGGATGAGCGCCGCCGAATCGTATATTGCTTGATCCGCCCCGAAGATTATGACTTGGATGCCTTTGACCGTTACGCCTCTTTCCAAGACGGCGGTCGTGATCAAATATCGGTATTTTCCTTTTTTGAACGCTTCGATAATTCCTGGGCGGTTTTCCCTTTGGGAAGAGACGTAGTTCCCACCTTTGACGAAGGGGGAGATGGCGCGAAAAAGCGCCTCGCTTTTCTCCACCGTCGGCACAAAGACAAAACATGGTTTCTTCTCTTGCCGATATTGCTTCAGCTTCTGAATGAGATAGGCATATTTTAGCGGCCCAAACTTCTTCACGACCTTCGGCACAGGGATTGGCTTTTTGTGAAAACGAGTATGAAGCTCCAATGTCATCTTCCCCTTCCCATGAAAGTCTTTGAGAACGGTCGAAGACGGGGTTGCGCTCATCATGACGCAATGGCCGCGAAGGGATCTGCGGTACATCGCGATCAATAGCTCATTCTCTTTGAAAGGGAAGGCGTCGATCTCATCCATCACGAGCAAATCAAAATAATGCGGATAACGATAAAGTTGGTGGGTCGTTAAAAGGATCAAGTCGCCTTCGAGCCGATGGTGATGGCCTCCAAAGACACAAACGATACGGTTATCCGGAAAGGCTTCTTTCATGCGGTAATAAAGTTCAATCACGACGTCCCGCCGAGGCAAAGCGAAGCCGACGTGCATGCCTTTCGCCATGCATTCGGCGATGATGCCATAGGAGATTTCCGTTTTGCCAGACCCACAGACGGCATGGACCAAAGTATCGATGCCATCGTGGAAATTGGCGATGACTTTGTCCGAGAGTTCCTTCTGATCTTTCGACAAAGGATAGCGAAGGGCCAAACGGACGTTCTTGGGAGCGAGTTTCTCATCTTCCGCTTCCTCGCCACGAAAGGAAATGCACTTCCGGCAATAGGTCTTCCCATTGCGGACCCCGAGGAATCGAGGGTCCTTATTTCCACATCTTGGACAAACAAAAGTTCCCACATTAATTAGTAGGAGCAAAAAGGAGGTTTGGTATTGAAGAAAAGAAAGGCCTCCTAAGGAGGCCAATTCGTTATTTGTTTTCGATGTCGCTGATTTCGTTTACACGGCGTTCATGACGTCCGCCCGCGAAAGGCGTCTTTAAGAAGATGTCGACGCGGCGGAGGACATCCTCGGTCTTCATATAAGCCTGACCAAAGGAAATCATGTTCGCGTTATTGTGCTCACGCATCTTCTCGACGACCACATCGTCATAGCCGACACCGCAACGGATCCCTTTGACCTTGTTCGCGGCCATCATGATCCCTTCGCCCGAGGTGCAGCAGACGATGCCGAAGTCGGCTTTGCCTTCTTTGACGTCAAGCGCGGCTTTTTCGCCAAAGATCGGGTAATCCACTGAGTCGGTCGCGTTGTACGTGCCTTCGTCTAAGACTTCATGACCAAGTTCTTTTAAGTGGGCGATGATCGCTGTTTTTAGGTCAAATCCGCCATGGTCGCAGCCAATGGAAATCCTCATTTCGCTTCCTCCCAGGTCTTTTGGATGTCTTTGAAGGGGATCGGCCCTTCGCGAACCAAAGAAATCGTTTCTTCGCTTCCAATATTAACAATAGTCGACGCCAAGTTCGAGACGCACTCGCCTTGGACGATGCCCGCCACTTCGCCATCAAA
>CAMOEH010000082.1 GCA_946612055.1 uncultured Bacillota bacterium
AGGTAATTCGGCGTGCAATAGCCAACCAAAGAATAATCCGAAAGGTTATCGGTGAAGCCAGAAGATTTGCCTAAAGCCGCGGTCGAGGTTGGAATATCAAATCCGCCATCATCCACCGCTACGCCTTCCATCGTCCCGTTGACATAGCCTGCGGCTAGACCAACTAGAGATTGGCTAGTTTGGGTTTGAACCGTGAAGGATTTAAGTCCAAGGTCATGGACGGAATTCTCCGCGGTCGCGTAGCTATAATTCGTGCTCGGCGTATTACCAACAGCACCGAAGAAGCCAACGATATTGACGGGCTTATTCTGATCGTCGATCAATTTGTTGTTGGCATCGACTTTGACTTTGGTAGTCGGACGTTTGGTGATGCCCCCGATGCCAACCGTATTGGAAACGGAGAAATTGGAAATCGAATGGCCATTGCCATCGAAATTGCCGATGAAGGGTTGCGAGGTCGTCCCAATTGGAGGCAAAGCCATGGATTCCATGTCGATATCGTTTTCCACACGGAAATAGGTTTGGACTGGAACGCCATTATCGTCAGAGAAATAACCAAGGTATTGAAGCCAGGCTAAGTTATAAACGTGGATTTTGTTGGTAAGAAGGTATGGGCTTTCGGCACTGCCATCTCCACCTGCAAAATAAGCACCGCGGCTATAACCGAGAATATTGGTCTCCGGCTCAATTTTGCTCTTTACCGAAAACCAAGCGGCGGTCGCGGCAAAAGAAGCAACGCCAAGACCAGCGGTAAGCAAAGACAAAAGTAACGTGCGAACCGAGCGTTTCATACCGTTATGCTCCAATCGCAAGTAAAGCTAATCGGCGAATCGAAATCGCCATCGAGAGCCGGATTGCCTAAATTCACGGAATAAAGAAGTTCCATCGCGTAGATGTTGTAATCCAAGACGATGCCGACATAGCTGACGGTGCCCGTCGCATCCGATTGATAT
Source organism: uncultured Bacillota bacterium (assembly GCA_946612055.1). Next base: position 954 of record CAMOEH010000082.1, read on the forward strand.
AAATAAGGGGAAGCGTTCCAGCTCACGAGCTCGGATCCGTCTGCATTCAAATTGGCAAAGCGGACAGGCGCGGATAAAGCAGAAATAGAAACCTCATAATCGCCGCTACCCCAACTGGAAGCGGTGATGGATTGGAACTGGGCAACCGAAGAAAGGAAATTGCCAGAGGTCTGCAAAGGATTAACAAGCGACCCATCGACAATTTCGCCCATGAAGTTATTTTCCGTGACCGCTTGAATCTTCAAAGAGGAGGCTTGAACGGGCTGATTGAGTTCGAAAAGAAGCAAAATCGGATTGTTCGGATTAAGGGAGTCATAGACGCCTAAGCCAACAGGGTCGCCAGAAAAGACGGGCTTGCCGGTCTCGAGATCGATATCATATTGGCCAGTTGCCGTTTCTTCAAAAGCATAAGAAACAAGATCGCCGGTCGCGTTAAAGATAAGGCCATCTTCAGCAAGCGGATGGATGGACAAGGTTTTCAAGAACCCATCCAAAGGACGAACGGGCATCGAGGAAGCGTCATTTTTAATGTTGCGGACGGATTGGAACCAAGCAATCGAGCCAACAAAACAAGCAAACAGGGAAAAAATGGTAACCGAGGTTGCCGCGATGATTTTCAGAGGTTTGGAATTCAATCGTCCTGCCATTAAAGAAAACCCAGTTGCCTTTCCTTATGGCAACTGGCTATCTTACTAGGTAAGACCCTGTAGTTTTGCGTCACCGCATCGCTGCGGTTTTGCCTTTTTCGACAACTATTATATCGATTTCGTTTTCCTTGGCAAGCGTTTCTTTTAAAAGAAAGGCGACAAAACATTGCGCGTGCGAAAGCATTGAGGCGTGAAGAAAGAGCAAAATTATTCGTCAGCAGGGAACTTTTTGACTAGGACAAGGAAGTTTTTATCGTTGCGGCGATCGTATTCAACTTCATCCATAATCTTTTTCACGAGCATGATGCCAAGCCCACCGATAGGACGCTCTTCTGCGGAAAGAGAAGTGTCTGGGCTTTTGGCTTCCGTCGGATCAAATGCAACGCCTTTATCCACAAACGTAATGGACAATTCTTTGGTTTTTAAGGCGTAGCTATAACGCATAAAGACGGTTCCAGTTTCCTTATTTTCTCCATAAGCGTATTTGGCGATATTTGAGAAGATTTCATCGACCGCGACTAATAATTTTTTGGTAAAGCTCTTATCGATGTTATCCTTTTCCGCATTCTTTTCGACGAAAGAAATCGCGGTTTTTACTTCTTCAAGTTTCCCATCGATAACCTTTTCTTTCCAAGAGACGGCCTCGGGCATATATTGCAAGGTCAACGCCGTGATGTCATCGGATTGTTCATGGCCCTGAACGAAGGATTTGATCGAATCGTCAATCTCGCGATGGAATTCGTTCAAGGTCTTGAAATCGATGCCATAGCAGGCTCTTAGCAAGCGGATGTTTCCATAATTTTCGTTACGATCATTTTTGGCTTCGGTGATGCCATCGGTGTACAAAGCGAAGATGTCGCCAGGGAATAGATGGGTTCTTTCTTCTTTCCAGCTAGCCGTAGGAGAAACGCCCAAAATAAATCCGCTTTGGCAATCGAGGAAATTGAATTTGCCGCGGCTACGAACTAGAGGGTGGCAATGGCCCGCATTGCAATAACGGAGCTCTCCGCTACGCAAATCAAGAACGGCGATAAGAGCGGTCACGAATAAGGAGGAGGCATTTCCTTTTAGAAGGCGTTCATTCACTTCGTGCATCGTCTCATCGAGCGGCTTATCCAAATCGATGGTGTCACGGAAGGCGGTGATAGCTTTCATCATAAACAAAGCCGCAGGCATCCCTTTGCCAGAGACATCGCCAATAAGAAGGCCAACATGGCGTTTGTCTAAGAATAGATAATCATAGAAATCGCCCCCAACTTGCCTAGCGGGAACAATCGTAGCGAAGATATTGACTTCTTCGTTTTGAAAGGTGGGAGAAGGAAGAGCGGAAAGCTGAATATCGCTAGCAATTTGCAGTTCTTTATCCATTTTTTCCTTCTCTTGCTTGACGAAAAATTCCTGGACGACAAGCCGGCCAGTCCGAAGCGATAACGACTGGATCGCAAAGAAAAGAATCGTAAGAGCGACGGCCCGGGAGAGGTAGTAATAGATAAAGACCTTCCAGTAACGGTTCTCGCCGCTTGCAGCAAGTTCTTGGAGGAATTTATAACGCTCCGCAACCCCTTGCACTTCGACAACCTTGCAAACGTTTTCGGCGTCGCAAACAACCCTTCCAGCAGTCAATAAATTCGCATCATATTCGCCGACGAACATCCCGGCATACATGCATCCAAGCATCAAGGACATGCAAATGCCGAAGATGATCAACGATACTCTTCTGGAATAATAATGGGCCGCTAAAGCTAAAGGTACCGCCCAAGCAAGGACACCATGCTTAGGAACGAGGATATTGACAACAGCCGCGACGTAAATCAATAAGCCAAGCAAGAAATATTTGAATCCGGGTTTTTTTATAAAAGGCGTCTTGCCCCAAAAATAAGAAGAGACCAGCAAGCCAATATTGATGGGAAAGAAAATGTGGACAAGCAGATAGCTTTTTAAGGGGAACCAATGAAAGAGATACCCAATCCAAATGAGCAGAATCAAGCCCCCGGTGAAAAGGCAAGACCAGATCATCTGGCGGTTGGCATCAAGTTCGTTCCGCTTTAAAGCGGCCTGAGCGTCTTGTTTGGTCATTGCCCTTCCTCCTCATCAAGAAGAGCAGCCAAATGCTTGATGACAAATTCGCGCCTTCCAAGATTTTCTTTTTCGTTCTTTTGATTCCACCAAGCCAAGTGACAATAGGAAAGAATCGCGGCTTTTCGATACGCTTCTTTGTTGTCTTCTCCAAAGCAAAGCGCGAACAACGTGTCATATATTTTCCGCGAAATTTCTGGTTCCATATCCAGGAAGCGTTTGCTATTCCCGTGGTCGGATTCTTCAAAAAGAATGTAGGTGGCGTATATGCCAGCGAATTCGAATAAGGGGTTCCCTCGAGAGAGTGTATCCATATCGATCAAAAGCAATTCTTCGCCTTGAACCAGGATGTTTTTGACGTGGCAATCCCCATGCACATAGGTGTTCGTTTCTGGAATTGAATCAAGCAAAGCAAGCAATTTCTCATAATGCTTCTTGTCTAGGTCATCGACCAAGCTCTTGGCTTTTTCTTTCCAGAATGTTTTGCAAGAGGGAAGAGAGTCGTCCATAGCAACCGTCCCGTTGATCTTTTTCACCAAATCGGCGTAACGCTTAATCCAAATATCAAATTCTCCCGGCTTATCGCGGAAGAAGTCGCGCAACGGGACGCAATCTAGCATTTCAAAGCGCACGCCTAGCTTATCTCCGACTTTCACGACATCAAAGGTAATGGCCGTAGGAATGCCCGCGACGAAAGCCTGGCGAGCCAAATTGAGTTCGCGTTCGATATCTTCGATAGAGGTTGCTCTTTTGAAGACTTTGATGATGGTGTCTTTGTTGATACGGTAAACCGTTGAGAAATAGCCTTCTCCAATAATTTGGGAATCATAGACGGCAACTTCCGCTAACGCCTTTGACACGGGCATCATCGAGGTGAATCCCGTCATCGAGAAAACGTCATAGACTTCCAAAGAGGCATTGATGATCGATAAGGAAGGATAATGCTGTTTTGCTCTTAAGACGATGCGTAATCCAGCGCTAGAGATATACGTGACTTTCTGGAAATCAAAGATCAAAGGATCTGGGGTCTTCCCTTCCAATAAGGAGGAATATTCCTCTTCGATATTTTCTGCGTTATAAGAGTTGATCTCGCCTTCGAAAAAAACGGTGCATTTGCTTTCGTCCCACTGGATTCTCATAAAGGTACCTTTCCGATCAGTTTTTGTTATTTTACACGATTATAATCGTTTAAAAAACGAACTTATCTTTCGGCTTTAAAAGATTTAAATCGTCGAAAGCTTTAAAAATTAGATACACGTCTGCCCTAATTAACGGTCTTCTCGGAAATAAGATATTCCTAGATTTGCTGGTGCGTGATCTTTCTTCGTGATAATCGATTCAAGCAAAAGCACAAGGATGGTCGCTAGATATGGAGCCATCTTCACGATATAAATCGTGTAAGCTCCACCACCACTTAAAATATCCGAGAACGCCGATGGGGCAACCGAAAGACAAGCAAAGAGGAAAGACGCCCCAATCGCAAGCATTGGCTTCCACAAGGAGAAAATAACAATGCATAACGCAAGCCAGCCAAAGGCATCGATGCCATCGGCAACCGAGAAAGATCCTGTCGCGTAATCGAGTTCATAGAAGACGCCACCAATTCCAGAAATTGCCC
>CAMOEH010000083.1 GCA_946612055.1 uncultured Bacillota bacterium
AAGTTGACACGGCGAGGGTGAAACAGGGCAACTCGTCGTCACCCCGAAAGAAGATATTGGCTCTTATAAAGCCTCGATCAGTTCATTGAAAAATGCCGAAGGATTTACGATCCCAAGAAGCAACATCCAACTTTTGGCGGCCAGTTATTGCCAAGTGAAGACCATTTACGATACCGCTACCGGAGAAGAGCCGGGTTGGTTTCCAGATGCCTTATTGCCAATAGATGCCTTAGTCAAATACAAAGAAAACAAAATCAAAAAGGGCGAAAACCAAAGCTTCTATGTTTCCGTTGAAATCCCATTGATGCAAAAACCGGGTCTATATACCGGCACATTCTTTTTGACCTTAGATGGATCGACCAAGGAATTCCCCGTTTCTTTGAATGTCTACGATTTGAAGGTGAATAACGAAACGCATTCGCGGAGTTGCTTTGAAACCGGTTGGTATTTCGAATCTGGTGAACTTGATTCCACCGAAAACATGTTCATGAAATACAACCATGCGTTATATAAATATCGGTTGAGCGCTTATTCCTCGATGTTCTATGCACAATCTTTTTCCGATAAAGACGTATACGATTTCACGGATATTTCTTATCGCGAGATGCAAAATCCTCGTTGCACGAACATCGCCATCCCCGAAGTGGCGGTCCAAGTCCCCATTCCTGGCGTCGATGTTTCCTTTGACGAAGAATTGATGAAAAAATTCTTGAACAGCTTCTTCATCAAATCGATTCGCGAAAACTACAACATGTTCAAGAAAACGATTGTTTTCATGGGCGGGCTTATCGATGAACCCGATGATTTGGGCATCGAAACGCGCGCCGTTTATGTCTGCAATCGTTATAAGACCCTCTTAAATGAAACCGCCGATGCTTTGATGGATTCCTACAAAGATAACCCTCTTCAAAAGGAAATCATCGAATCCATGCGAAACATTCCTAATGTCGTTACCGCTTCCTGGAGCGAGCAATTAGATGGAGCGGTCGAAACCTATTGCCCGAAAGCCAATTTCTATGACACCCCGGAGCAAAGAAGCCATTATGACGATCAAAAAGAAAAATGGTGGTATACCTGCGTAAAGCCGAGGGCCCCATATCCGACCTATCACACGGAAGATTCGCTATCGTCTCCCCGTTTATTGGCGTGGATGCAAGCCAATTACGATGTAACGGGCAATTTGTTCTGGGCCACTAACGTCTTTGCTCGCGTCGACTCTAACGGCAATTACCAAGGAATCGATGATTACTATAATGGCGATGCCTGCCGCTATCCTGGCGTCAATGGCGATGGTTACTTATTCTATCCTGGCAAGCCATATGGTATCGATGGCCCGGTTGGTTCTTTACGATTAGAGGCCATCCGCGATGGTTTGGAAGAATTTGAAATCTTCTATAACTTAAAAGAGTCGTTGAACGCTTTGGAAATCGATAAGCAACCGACGTTTGATTTCCTAACTTCCTATTTATATGAAGGCACGAAAGTGAACGCGACTTCCATCGAAATGGATGATGCTCGCGAAGACCTCATCCAACTTGCGATGGCCAATAAAAATGGCTCGAACTTCAACATCGTGAAAAACGACGTCGACAAAGATCATAACCGCATCGATTACTCTTTCTACGCCAATAACGGAACCGTGATTAAAGTTAATGGAGTTGCCCTAAATGAAGGCGTCGCCTATAAAGAAGGGCATTTCTACGATTTCTCCTTCGATTTAAAAGGCGATTCTAATCTCGTCAATATCGAAGTTATCTATGGTAACAAGACCAATGTGATCGAACATAACGTCGGGCCTAAAAACGATGTCTATGAAGCTAACGAATTGACCAATGCGTTTGAAAAATATAACGCCTCGATCAGTACCTCGCTTGTTGATTACGATGGATATGAAAACCTCTTAAAGATGGAAATCGGCAAGACAACCGAAAAGAAGCAATCGATCAAATTCGTTCCTTCTTTCTTAAAAGATATCGGCGAAAATGCCGCGAACATCACATTCAACATCATCAATCCGACCGAGGAAGACATCGAATTCTCCGTTGGCTATCGTTCGACCGCCAATACTTTCGATTCCTATTTCGAAGAAAATCGCCTCTTGAAGCCCGGATATAACACGGTGACCGTCAATCTTGCCATCACCAAATGGAGATCGATAGGAGCTTTGCGCTATATGATGCTCGTCTTTGGCAATTCCTCCTCGAAAGCAGAAGAAGCCAAAACCGTCTATCTGGATAATTTCATCCTCAGCAAGAAGCAAGGAGGGAAATAATATGAAAAAGTTCTTCTCGTTATTATTTGCTCCCATTGTCATCTCTACGTTAGTTTCTTGTGGCAACAAGGCGAAGGTAGAAGAGCCAAAGGTTGAGATGATTGCCGATTTTGAGCAATGGGCTCCGGATTTCCAAACCATTCGGATTACCTATGGCTTTGGGACGATTGACCGAAACGAGGACAAGAAATTCGTCAAAAGCGGCGATTATAGCGCATTAGTTAGACCTTTAGGAGACAAAACCGCTCGATTCAATCCGACATTTTATTTCCCATTAAGAAGTCGCACCTTCGATTTCAATAAAGGCGATCTGACAAAATATTCTTCCGTGATCTGCTCGGTTTATAACGATAAC
>CAMOEH010000084.1 GCA_946612055.1 uncultured Bacillota bacterium
GCTTACGCTTCTGAACTTCCGGGCATTCTTATCCCCGTCATTTTGGTTGCTGTCTTCGGCATTGTCGTCCTCGTAGTCATTCTCGTTAAGAAGCACGTCAAAGCTTTCAAAGACGAAGAAGAGCCAAAGTCGGAAAAAGAAATTGCCGCCGAAAACCTCGACCGTTTGCTTCAGCCGATCGAAGATCCGGAACAATCCTCACAATTTGAGGAATATGATAAGAAGCAAAACGACGAAGAAAAATGAGGCAATCTCTCCCTCTATACGTTCACATCCCTTTTTGTGAGCATATTTGCGGTTATTGCGACTTCACCAAACTTTATTACAATTCGGATTGGGCACGGCAATATGTTGCCACCCTTTTTCATGAACTCAATTCTTATCAAATCCAATCCGCATCATCGATCTATGTCGGTGGTGGAACGCCTTCTTCGCTTAGTTGCGATCAGCTAGAAAGCCTCCTAGCTAAGCTTTCGCCGTTAAAAGAGGAAGGAACCGAATTCACTTTTGAGGCCAATCCTGAATCTTTGGACGAAGAAAAGATTCGATTGCTTGTGCATTATGGGGTGAATCGCGTGAGTTTAGGGATGCAAACGGCATCACCAAGTTATCTTAAATTGCTCGGACGGCGTCATTCCTTTTCCGATGTTCAAAGAGCCGTTTCTGCTTTGAAAAAGGCTGGAATTGACAATATCAACGTTGATTTGATGTACGCCTTACCAGGAGAAAGCGATGACGATCTGATTGTCGATCTAGAAGCAATCCTGTCCTTAGAAGTTGATCACATCTCAGCTTATTCCTTAATTTTAGAAGACCGTTCCATTTTCAAAGCCAAAGGGATTAAGGAAGCAGAACAAGACATTCAGGCCAATCAATACGAAATCGTCCTCAAAACCTTACGAGAACATGGCTATCGTCGTTATGAAGTCTCCAATTACACCCGGAAAAATAAAAGAAGCAAACACAACTTAGCCTACTGGAACGATGACGAATATGTTGGAATTGGGCTTGGCGCAAGCGGTTATCTTGATGGAAAGCGTTACACCAATACGAAAAGTTTGCGTTCCTATTTGGGTGGAATTACGAAGGAAAGCGAAGAAACTATCGACGAAAAAGAGGACATCGGATATTTCCTTATGACGAATCTTCGAAAAGATGATGGGTTTTCTTTGTCCACCTTCAAAAAACGCTTTGGATTTGACTTTCTAACGCGTTTCCAACGTCAAGTTGACGAAGCGGTGGAACGTGGCCTCGCTCGCCTAGAAAACGGTCGTTTCTTCCCAACGGATCAAGGCATTTTGCTGCTTGATACCTTAACCTTATTATTTTTATAAGAAAATTAGCGCGCTCCCCTTGACAGTGCCAACAAGCTCTATATAATGGTTCTAGCACTCGAAAAACGAGACTGCTAGAAAGGAGCCTGCAGAACATGACGCGAGGTGAACAGATTCTGAAAATGATCGTCGAACATTTCGTTAAGACGGCTCAACCCGTCGGCAGCCAGACTCTTCTTGAAGAATACGGCCTTGAATACTCCTCGGCCACCATTCGAGCGGAAATGAATTCCTTGGAAAAAGAAGGATACCTCGAAAAGCCGCATACTTCGGCTGGTAGAGTTCCTTCCAGCAAAGGATACCAATATTACGCAGAGCATCTCCGCGATGAGCGTCTTGACGCCACCGTCAAATACGCGATCCAAAGCGTATTGGAGAAAAAGGCGCAATCGGTAGAAGAGGTCATCCGCCAATCCTGCGAGATTCTCGCCAATATGACGAATCTTGCTTCGGTTGTCCTCGGCCCGAAAGTCAGCGAAGAGCACCTTGTCTCGGTGCAAATCATCCCTCTTGGCGGGAAGACAGCCACCGCGGTATTCGTCACCGATCAAGGATATGTTGAGAACAAAACCTTCCTCATCGACGAGAAGATGACGATTGAGGATGTTCAGAAAACCGTTGGACTTCTCAATGAAAGGCTTTCCGGGACTGCCATCTCGGATCTCGTCCCCAAGATGGAGGCGATGAAACCGGCTCTCTCTGATTACCTCATTGGTCAAGATACGATTTATCAGGCGATTCTAGAAGCCTTCCTCCGCTTCGCTGGAGAAAGAATGAATCTTTATGGCAAGAGCAATCTTCTTGAACAACCAGAATTTGCCGAAGATGCCAAAAAGCTTCGCCAAGTCCTCTCACTCCTGGATGATCCTAATGCCCTTAGAAAAGCGATGGAAACTTCAATTAGCGATGCTGACGATAACGTCAAAGTCGCGATCGGAAGCGAGGAAGAAGGCCTTAAAGACGTATCAATCGTCACGGCCAACATTCAAATCCCTGGGCGTAAAAATGCCTCGATCTCGCTCGTAGGCCCAACCCGTATGGATTACGACAAAGCCATGGAGATGCTCGATTATGTAAGCAGCACCCTCGATGACTACTTCAATAACAAGGAAGGAGATGAAAGCTCGTGGAAGAAGAAAGAAACGAAAAAGAAACAAGCGAACGCAACCAAAGCGACGCCGAAGAGCAAAAAGACGAAGAAATAAAAGAAAAAGGCTTCGGCAAGAAAGTAAGCAAAGCCAAGCTTGATGAAGCGTTAGCGGCCTTAGAAAAAGCCAACGCGGATCGCGATTATTGGAAAAACGAATACTACAAAGCCTACGCCGATACGAAAAACTTACGTTCTTCTCTAGAAGAGGAACAACGCGAGGCCATCCGTTATCGAGCCGAAGGATTCCTAGTTAACTTGCTTCCTGCTCTTGATGGCTTCCATATGGCGCTAGAAACGCCCGTGAAATCGGAAGAAGTCAAGAATTACCTCGTCGGCTTCCAATACATCTATAACCAGATCGTCAAAACGCTCAATGACGAAGGGGTCACGGAAATCTCCCCAGTAAAAGGAGATGCCTTCGATGTCAACTTGATGCACGCCATCGAAGCGGTGGAAGATGATTCGGTAGAACCTGGGAAAGTCGTCTCTTCCCTAGGCAAAGGATACAAGCTCCACGACCGTCTCATTCGCCCCGCGATGGTGACTGTCGCTAAAGCAAAGGAAAATCACGAAAACGAACAGCAATCCGGTGAAACGCCGGTAGATGAGGCTCATAAAGCCTAGTAAGGAGAATTAATCATTATGGCAAAAGAAATCATCGTCGGTATCGATTTAGGTACCACCAATTCCGTCATCAGCTATATGCAAGCTGATGGCAAAGTCAAAGTCATCCCTAACCCCGAAGGAACGAATACGACCCCCTCGGTCGTCGCCTTCAAAGGAAGCGGTGAGGAAATCGTTGGCAACGCGGCCAAACGCCAAGCCATCACCAACCCAGACACCGTCTCTAGTGCCAAGCGCAAAATGGGCACCTCCGACAAATTCCATATCGGTTGCCTTAACAAAGACTTCACCCCACAGGAAATCTCTTCCAAAGTCTTGGCTTATATGAAATCTTATGCCGAGAAGAACCTCGGCCAAGAAATCAAGAAAGCCGTTATCACCGTTCCTGCTTACTTCAACGATGCCCAACGTCAGGCGACTAAAGACGCCGGAACGATCGCTGGACTTGAAGTTTGCCGTATCATCAACGAGCCGACCGCGGCTTGCTTAGCCTATGGCTTAGACACCAATAAATCCGAGAAAGTCTTGGTTTTCGACCTTGGCGGCGGCACGCTTGATGTCTCGATCTTGGACATTGGCGATGGAACCTTCGAAGTCTTGTCCACTTCCGGCGACACCAATCTTGGTGGCGACGATTGGGACCACTTGCTTGCCGATTGGATCCAAGCCCAAATCAAA
>CAMOEH010000085.1 GCA_946612055.1 uncultured Bacillota bacterium
AAATGCTCCGGGCCGAAGATCTAGGCGATTTCTTCCGCATTTCCGCGGATAATCGCGATTTGAATTACGACAAATATTTCACCAAAGGACAATCTTCGATCGATAACACCGAACCCTATACCTCTCATAACACCTCCCGGTTGGATGTCGAGGGAATGAAAAAATTGCTTCTGAAATTATCGTTATTTGGAGGCCCGGTTCGTTCGTGAAAATCCTCGTCACGGGAGCCAATGGCTTCATTGGAAAAAACCTTTGCCTCGGCTTAAAAGAAAAAGGATACGAAGTCCTTCCCTTTGATATTGATAACGATCCTGAAGATCTAGCATCCTACGTCAAGGAAGCGGATTGGATTTTCCATTTGGCAGGTGTCAATCGCCCGCTGACCGAGAAAGAATTTACCAACGGAAACGTCAATTTGACGAAGAGGCTCATCGATCTCGTCAAAGAAAATGGTAGCCTTGCCCCCTTGGTCTATAGCAGTTCGACTCAGGCGGAAAAAGATAACCCTTATGGAAGAAGCAAGAGAAAAGCCGAAGAGCTTCTTCTTGATTTTGGGATGGATCATCCGGTCTATGTGTATCGCTTTTATAACGTCTACGGCAAATGGTGTAACCCCAATTACAATTCGGTGATCGCGACCTTTTGCTTCAATATTGCTCGAGGGCTTCCGATTTCCGTTAACCCCGATGCTCCCAAAATCGATTTCGTCTATATCGATGATATCGTTTCCGAATTCCTTCGCTTGTTGCAGGGGACGGGGAAAGGAAGCCATAACCTCCTTTATGTCGAGCCTCATGACCAAGTTGAATTAAGGGAAATTGTTGCACGCCTAACCTATTTTAAAGAAAGCAGAGACAACCATATGGTTCCTCATATCGAGGATCCTTTTGGGAAAAAGCTCTATTCGACCTACCTCTCCTATTTAGATGAAAACGATTTCTCCTATCCTTTGGATATGCATAAGGATTATCGTGGCTCTTTCACCGAGATTCTTAAAACTGAAGGCCTAGGTCAGATTTCTGTGAATGTCTCTAAGCCAGGCATCACGAAGGGTAACCATTATCACCATACGAAAACCGAGAAATATCTGGTCGTCAGTGGGACCTGCGAAATCAAATTCCGCAAGATCGGGACTCATGACATCATCACCTATGTTTGCTCGGATAAGGAAATGAAAGTGGTGGATATTCCGCCTGGATATACCCATTCCATCAAGAACATCGGCAAAACCGATTCGGTGACGATCATGTGGGCCAATGAACTCTATGATCCCGATCACCCCGATACGATTTATTGCCCCGTGGAGGAAGATGCATGAAATACAAAGTCATGACCATTTTGGGCACTCGCCCCGAGATCATTCGCCTATGCGAAGTAATCAAAGCCTGCGACGAAGCTTTTGACCATGTCCTTGTTCATACGGGCCAAAATTATGCTTACGAATTAAACGAAGTCTTTTTCGAACAATTTGGGCTTCGTAAGCCAGATTATTATCTTGGCGCGGTTGGGAAAAACCTTGGGGAAACGATGGGGAATGTCATCGCGAAATCTTATGATTTGATTTCCGAGGTCAAACCAGATGCCGTTTTGATTCTCGGCGATACCAATTCGGCTTTATCCGCCATTTCGGCGAAGCGCTTGAAATGCCCGATTTTCCATATGGAAGCCGGCAATCGGTGCTGGGACTGGAATGTTGCCGAGATGACAAACCGCACGATCGTTGACCATATCTCTGACGTGAATATGCCCTATAGTCATTTCGCTCATTCTAATCTTCTTAAAGAAGGGATTCGCGAAGATCGGATGGTCATCACGGGTTCCCCGATGAAGCAAGTGATCTCTGCCTATCGCGATCAAATCGAAAGTAGCGACATTCTTTCTCGCCTCAACCTTAAAAAAGATGGCTACATGGTTATCTCTGCTCATCGCGAAGAAAATGTCGATATCGAAGAGAAATTCTTAAGGCTATTCCCGGCTTTGAACGCCATCGCCGAAGAATACAAAATGCCTATGCTTTTCTCCATCCATCCAAGGACGAGGAAGAAATTAGATGAACGGGGCTTTGTATTATCGCCTTATTTCATTGAATCCAAGCCTTTTGGCTTCCATGAATATATCAAACTCCAAGAAAACGCCTTTTGCGTTCTCTCGGATTCAGGAACTTTAAGCGAAGAATCTTCTATTCTTGATTTCCCAGCGGTTTTGATTCGTACCTCAACCGAAAGGCAAGAAGCCAATATCCATGGCTCGATTGTCCTTGGAGGGGTTGATGCGGATTCTATCAAAGCCGCAATCAACGAAGCTAGAAAGATACACGCCCCCGGCAACCACCTTTCTATCGTCCCCGATTATGACGTTGATGACGTTGCCAAAACCGTCGTGGAAACGATCAAGAAATATATCCCGATCATCAACAAGGAGACGTGGCTGAAGTGATCCAAGCCTATTTTCACAAAAAAAGCGAGCCAGGAACTCCTTATGAAATCCATAAGGAATTTGATGGTCCCGTCTGTTTAAGTGAGAAAGAAGCTTTCGCCATCTTTTCAAAAACCAACATCGAGGATTATGAAGGTAGCTTTCTAATCGGAGAAGATGACATTCTCTCTCCCGATGGCAAGCAACTCCCTTTGCTTCATGTTGGCCCTGGTTTTACATCGTCTTTTCATTGCCCTGAGGTAATGGATTCTCGCCTACTTGCTATCGTCTCTTCTCTTGCCGAAGAATATGATCTTCGCCTTGAAGAAAAACAGAACCTCCTTCTTTTGGCAAACCGCATTTTCGCATTCTTGCTTTCATTAGAAGAGAAAACCGCCTTTGGGATCGATGTTTTGAATTGTTCTAAAAAAGAACAAAAGGTTATTGCCGCCTTGTTGAAACGGGCCTTCGCTCATACCCAAATCATTCTTTTCGTTAATAAGGATTCCGAAACGTTATTCTCTATGGAAGAGAAAACAGCATGGGCGTTAGATAAGGAAATCATCGAAGCCCTTTATGCGGATTTCCTCGATATGGGATCTCCGGATGTCGGTAATCTTCTTGGCAGCAAAGAAAAGCCTTCATTAGAAGTGGAAGAAGACATCATGGATGCTTTCCAAACCGCGAAAAAGAAAAAGGAAGAGACGGCTTTGGCCGCATCCGAAGAAGAAAAATCTTTGGAAGAAAAGGAAGCAGACCCCCAAGAGAGGATTGCTTTCCGCAAGGATTGCCGCATCAATTTCCTTTTCTCCGGCATCTTCCTTGCTTTGTCTTCGATCTCCGCCTTTATTCCCTTTTGGTTTAAAAACGATTCGATGTTCTTTTTGATTGCCTCTTCGGTCATGACCTATATCTTCTCTTTGCTTTCTTGCATGCCATTTGGATACATGGTTATGGATTATCGGAAATGGAAAAACGAAAAGCCCATCTATCTGATTTTGTGTTTTGTCATATTGGCTCCTCTTGCCTTAGGGGTAGCGGTTGCTATCGGGATATTAGGACGAAATTCCGAAATCGCGAAAACCGTTGCTTTGCCTAGTGCCATCGGGGTTGCCTTGTTCTTGCCGTTATGGGGAATTCGGTATCTTTTGGTTAGGATCATCAAACCGAGAAAGAAATGAGGTACGTGTCATGAGAATTGCAGTAATTGGATGTGGTTACGTCGGATTGTCTCTTTCTTTGGTTTTCGCCAGATTCCATGATGTGGTGGCCATCGATATTGACCCAAAGAAAGTCGAAGACATCAACAATCGAATCTGTCCTCTTAAAGAAGAAGATATGGTCAAAGCCCTTGCTTCGCCTTCTCTTTCTTTGAAAGCCTCGACATCCTACTCCGACATCTCGGATGCCAAATTGGTCGTGATTGCTGTCCCGACGAATTACGATGAATCAAGCCATCAATTCGACGTCAAAGCCGTCGAAGAAACGGTGGAAAAACTTTCTAATCTCCATCTAAAATGCCCCATCGTCATCAAATCCACAGTTCCCGTTGGCTTCACCGAGGAACTTCAAAGACGTTACAAAGGCTTGCATTTGCTTTTCAGCCCCGAATTCCTTCGCGAATCCAAAGCGTTAGAAGATAATCTTCATCCTTCGCGCATCGTCGTCGGCTATGACAAAAAGAAGAAGAATTCCTTAGGCTATGCGAAATCCTTTGCCAGACTGCTTAAGAAATGCTCTTTGAGCAAGAAAGTAGAAATTCGCCTTGTAGGATATTCCGAAGCCGAAGCCATCAAACTATTCGCGAATACCTATCTTGCTCTGCGAGTCGCCTTCTTCAATGAACTGGATTCTTATGCGTTGGCCAAATCGCTTGACGCCGAAGAAATAATCGATGGGGTTTGCCTTGATCCACGAATTCAATTCTTTTATAACAATCCCTCGTTTGGCTATGGCGGATATTGCTTGCCTAAAGACACCAAGCAATTGCTCGCCAATTACGACAAAGTGCCCGAGCAATTGATTCACGCGATCGTCGATAGCAACGACACGCGTAAAGATTTCATCGTCAGCGAAATCTTGAAACGTATACCTAAAGAAGATGCCGTTGTTGGCGTTTATCGCCTTAGCATGAAACAAGGAAGCGATAATTTCCGTTCTTCTTCCATCCAGGGTGTGATGGAACGACTTAGAAATCACGGAGTGAAGATGATCGTCTATGAGCCCTTATTGAAGGAAGAATATTTCCTGGGAGCAACAAAAGTTGCCGATTTGGAGGAATTCGCATCCACGTCTTCCCTTATTATCGCGAATCGATATGACGAAATCCTTTCCCCATGGAAACAAAGAATATTCACGCGCGACCTTTTTGGTCGAGATTAAAGGAGGTTACCTATGGTTGCTTTTGTTTATGCGATGGAAAAAGAGGCCTTGCCTTTATTAGAAGAGGTTACGATTTTATCCGATAAGAAGATGGGCAAGATTTCTCGCTTGTTGGAAGTCTCTTTAAACAAGAAGAAATTCCTTATCGTCATTTCCGGGATTGGCAAAGCTTTTGCCGCGTCTAGTTTATCTAGCGCCTTTGCTCTTCATCCGGAAATCGATGCCGTCATCAATTTGGGCGTATCCGGGTCATTAAACGAAAAAGAAGCGCCCATCTTTTCTGCGGTCATCGGCAAAGAATTCGTTGAACATGATCTCGATACATCGGCCATTGGGGATCCGGTTGGAATGGTCTCTGGCATTAATGTGGTCTTTCTCCCCTCTTCAGAAAAATGGAATTCCTTGCTGAAACAATCTTGCGAAGAATTAAAGATTCCTTCTGCTGAGGGTGTCATCTCTAGCGGAGACGTTTTCCTTTCTTCAAGACAACGAAAAGAAGAGATACGTGCCCAGTTTGGAACGTTGTCTCTTGATATGGAAAGCGCCCCTTATGCCCAGATCGCTTATTGCTATGAAAAGCCCTTCTCTGCGCTTCGGGTTATCACCGATATCGACAACCCTGATGATTATGGCCGCAACGTCAACAAAGCCTGCTTGATGATCAAGGAAATCGCGAAGTCTCTTCTTTCCCGTCTTTGATTCGCATTTTCTTTCGCCGATAGGGCTTCTCTTTGCTATAATTGCAAAGCAATCCAAGAAAGGAAATGGACAAAAATGATTAAATTGGTATTGATCCGTCATGGCCAATCCGAGTGGAATTTGAAAAACCTTTTCACCGGATGGACCGATGTCGAGCTTTCTGAGCAAGGCGAAAAAGAAGCTCATGAAGCCGGGAAATTGCTCAAGGAAAAGGGATATACGTTCGACGTTGCTTTCTCTTCCGTTTTAAAAAGAGCAAATCACACGATGGATTTCGCATTAGGGGAGATGGGGCTAAATTCCATCCCGAAGCATTATTCTTGGCGTTTAAATGAGCGTCATTATGGTGCTCTTCAAGGTCTCAACAAAGCCGAATCCGCTGAGAAGTGGGGTGCAGAACAAGTCCACATTTGGCGTCGTTCCGCTGACGTACCTCCTCTTGCTTTGACCAAAGAGGATGAAAGATGGCCAGGGAATCAAGCCAAATACCAAGAATATATTAAAGAAGGCAAGATGACTCTCGAAGATTGCCCTCTCACCGAATGCTTGATCGACACCGCTCACCGCGTCAAACCTTATTGGGATGAAGAAATCGCCCCGATGATCAAGGCCGGGAAAAAGGTTTTGATTGCCGCACATGGCAATTCGTTACGTGCCATCGTTATGATGC
>CAMOEH010000086.1 GCA_946612055.1 uncultured Bacillota bacterium
ATTTTCAGGGATGCCTAGGGCATCGCAAACCAAGGAGCG
The DNA here is from genome assembly GCA_946612055.1 of uncultured Bacillota bacterium. The sequence continues at coordinate 40 of CAMOEH010000086.1, forward strand.
GCAGATGAAACGGTCAGAACCAGAGACGACATAGAAATCAAAATCGTTTTCCCTAAGGTAATCGAAGACTTCTAACATCGGATGATAGAAGGCTTCCCCGTAGGTCAAATTATCAAAGCCCCAAACTGGTTTCTTCAAATATTCTTTCACGTAGGCATCGAATTCGTCTAAGGTCATTCCCGCATACGCTTTAGCGGCCGCATTAGCGTGGATCAATTCAAACCCAGAAGGCAAAGGGTCTCCATTTTCCACTTTGTTTTTGATCGCGGTTGCCGCTTCAACGACATCATCGGGAGCTTCGTAAGTCTCATCTTCTAATCCGCGATATTGGAGAAGGCTATATTCGAGGTAGGTCGGGAAAAGCTCTCCATAGAAAGTGCCATCCATATCGAACGTCGCGATGCGGTCTTCCTTCGGGATGAAGTGCTCGCTTTTCTCGTCCGTGACGTCTTCAACATATTCTTGAAGAGAATTCAACGATTCGCATTCGTTCCATTTTTCGAAAACAAACGGCTTTTCTTTTTCTTCAGATTTGCATCCGCCTAAGGATAGCAATAGTGGCAGGCAAACCATCATGATCATTCCACGTTTCATCTTTTTTCCTCCGTGTCGGCAAAATAATAGCACTTTGTCCATCGTTTTAATAATTAAAACGTTTGGATAGGAATCCGTTATAATAAGGCATGCGCAAAATCACCATATATCCCATTCGTTCTTCTTTGTCTTCCTTCGAAAAGATCAACGCTGACAGCAAGAAATTGCTCGATGACCTTTCTTCTTTGCTTGAAGATTACCAATTCGTTTTGGAAGATGACCCGAGCAAATTAAAGGATGCCGAGTTCCCTTTGATCCTCGTCCAAAGCGGTGGGAGCGAAGGAATCTTCCTTCAAGAGATCTTCCCTTGCTTTGACGGGCCTTATTACCTGCTTACCTATGGTTCATGCAATTCGTTAGCGGCAAGCTTAGAGATATTGACCTTTTTGAAGCAGCATCATCGCCTTGCTGAAGTTTTGCATGGGGATAATGAATATATCCTTTCGCGCATCAAAGCATTGCAAAGCAAGAAAAAAGAAGAGAAAAATGCTCGCCTTGGCGTTTTGGGAAAGCCTAGCGATTGGCTGATTTCCTCCAATGTCGATTACCAGCGATGCCAAGGTATCTTTCATATCGACCTCATCGATATCGAGGGCAAGGAAATCGAGGAAGCGATTAAATCAAGCAAAGCGAAAGAAAGTGATTTGGCCCGTTTTGATTACGATGAAGCGGAGAAAGAAAAATCCCTTTGCGTCTACGAAGGCATCAAAAAGATCGTGGATCAATACCAACTAGATGGCTTTACGATCCGTTGCTTCGACATCCTCTCTTCTTGCCATACTTCCTCTTGCTTAGGGCTTGCGTTGCTTAATCAAAATAACGTTGTCGCTTCTTGCGAAGGGGATGTGCCGGCTTTATTGACAGCTTATTTGCTTCAAAAGAAGTGGGGCATGCATGCATTTCAGGCCAATCCCCAATGGATCGATCCGAAAAACAACACGATCGATTTTGCTCATTGCACCCTTCCATTAGATATGGCGGAACGCTTCGAATTAGATACCCATTTTGAATCGGGCATTGGCATTGGGATTCATGGTCAGATGAAGATTGGGCCTGTTACCGTCGTCAAAATCAATGCCGAATTGACAGAATTCTATTGCGAGGAAGGGGAACTTCTACTCAACGAATATCGAAAAGATCGTTGCCGGACGCAGATTCGCATCCATATGGATTCTCCCGTGACTTATTTCTTGAAAGAAAGCCTTGGGAATCACCATCAGATTGTCTATGGAAGAAAAGGAAAAGAAATATCCGAATACTTATCTTCCTTTGGATTAAGGAGAATCAAAGCATCATGAGAAAAACGATTTATCTAGCTGGCGGATGCTTTTGGGGCGTCCAAGCCTATTTCGATCAGCTTAAAGGCGTCCTTGCCACGAAGGCGGGATATGCCAATGGCCTCACCTCTTTCCCAACTTATGAAGAAGTCAAAACCGGAAAGACGGGCCACGCTGAAACCGTGAAGATCGATTATGATTCCGATGTTTTGAGTTTGGATGATTTGCTAGGACATTATCTTCGCTTCGTCGATCCATATTCCATCGATAAGCAAGGCGGAGACGAAGGGCATCAATATCGAAGCGGGATCTATTACACCGATTTGCTTGATGGCATCGAAGCAAATGCTTATCTTTCCTCTCATCTAGAAAAAGGCTACGTCATCGAAATTGAAATGATGCGTAATTTCTTCCCGGCCGAAGAATATCACCAAGACTATCTGAAAAAGAATCCGGGCGGCTATTGCCATGTCGATCTTTCCTTAGCAAAAGAGAAAGAAAAGAAATAAGCCTTGAAAGGCTATTTTTTATGGCCGATAATTATTTGCCTTTAACGGCAGGCCATCTAATGGGGGTTTAGCTCAGAGGGGGAGCGCTTCCTTCACACGGAAGAGGGCCCTGGGTCGATCCCACAAACACCCACCAATTGTGCCGCCTTGGCTCAATTGGCAGAGCAACTGATTTGTAATCAGTAGGTTACTGGTTCGATTCCGGTAGGCGGCACCATTTAAGCGAAATTGCTCTAATGCAAATTAGGGCTTTTTTCTTACTGGTAAGCTCAATTGACTTAGCATTCGACTACAATGTAATCAAGGAGGAAAAACAATGTCTGTTACTTCCGTTCGTTTGACCGATGAAGAATCCGGTCTTATCCGCAGTTATTGCTCCATCCACGGCATTTCAATGTCCGAAGCTTTGAAGCGTGCACTCATAGAAAGAATTGAAGACGAATTTGACCTCGCTGAATATGAAGCAGCCAAAAAGCGATATGAAGAGAACCCCGTTAGCTATTCATTGGCAGAGGTTCGCAAGGAGCTAGGCTTAGAATGAGTCGATGGCAAATCCGTTTCAGCGATGAGGCTCTAAGACAGCTTAAAAAACTTGATGGCTATACCGTCCGCCTAATCGATTCTTGGATTGCCAAACACCTTGAGGGTTTGGATGATCCCCGCTTGCTAGGGAAACCACTTGTAGGCAATCGTGCAGGCCAATGGAGATATCGTATCGGTGATTGTCGGATGTTATACGAAATCAAAGACGACGTTCTTTTAATCCTCGGCATCAAAATTGGGCATCGCCGCGAAGTATACGAATAAAAAGCAAGACTAGAATTGATTTTTAATCACATATTGGGATATCTTTTTATCGAAGGTGACAATATGGATCGAAAGACTGTTGGAAAAAATATTCGAGCAATAAGGAAAGAAAAAGGGATTTCTCAAGCCCAATTAGCCTCGTTATTAGGCTATAAAGATCATTCGGCCTTAGCCAAAGTGGAGACCGGAGTTAACGACATCACGGTAGAAACCCTTTATCGGTACGCCGATGTTTTAGGCGTTCCTGTTGATGCTTTGCTAGGCGAAAGAAAATCCAGCCAAGGCAAAAAGATTTATCACAAGGCTTACGAAATGATCGGTTCGACTCCTTTGCTAGAACTTTGTAACATCGAAAAGGAATTGGGCCTTGCTTGCCATCTTTACGCCAAGGTGGAATTGTTTAATCCTTCTGGCTCTGTGAAAGACCGCGTTGCTTTAGCCATGATCGAAGATGCCGAAAAAGAAGGGATCATTTCTCCAGGAGCCACTTTAATTGAGCCAACTTCGGGAAATACGGGGATTGGCTTAGCTTCGGTTGCCGCATCAAAAGGCTATCATGCCATATTGGTTATGCCCGAGACGATGTCGATAGAGCGAAGAAGGATGATCGCCGCTTATGGGACTAAAATCGAATTGACTCCAGGAAATCTAGGAATGCAAGGAGCGGTAGACAAGGCCAAAGAGCTGGCTTTCTCTATTCCAAATTCTTTTATCCCGAGCCAATTTGATAACCCATCAAACCCTAATGCCCATTATCGCCATACGGGACCAGAGATTTTCAAAGCATTGAAAGGGGACGTGGATGCATTTGTCGCCGGAATTGGAACCGGAGGAACGATCTCTGGAGTTGGTAAATACCTCAAAGAAAAGAAAAAGGTATACGTCGTTGGCGTAGAGCCAGCTTCTTCGCCGTTGCTATCGAAAGGAAAAGCCGGGCCTCATAAGATTCAAGGAATCGGTGCCAATTTTATCCCCAAGAATTTTCAAAAAGAATATGTGGACGAAATCATGCCTATTCCCGATGAAGAAGCTTTTGCCTGGGCTAAATTAGTTGGGAAAAAAGAAGGTATCTTGGTTGGCATCAGCTCTGGCGCATCCTTATCCGCGGCCATAACGTTAGCCAAAAGAAACGATCCGAAAATCAAGAACATCGTCGTTTTGTTCCCCGATGGAGGCGATCGTTATTTCTCAACGCCTCTATTTACGGAAGAATAAAGGATAATAATATTTTTATCTTTCCCTCCGCGTAGGATAATCAAACCGATGTGGGAGGAATATCCATGAAAAACTTGTTGTCTTCGAACAAAGTGTTTTTGTTTTTGACGGAATTCTTGGTTGGGGTGTGTTTGATGGGGGTTGAGATCGCTTCTAACCGCCTTTTCACCCCTTATGTCTCTGGCTCTCAAGTTGTTTTGACGATCGTCACGATGGTGGTCATGACGGGCATGGCTTTGGGCAATTTCCTAGGAGGACGATTCTCCGAGAGGAAAGGCGCCCAGCTCACGTTATATATCCTTCTTGCATCGGCTGGAGTTTATGTCATTCTCGATGCTTTTTTAGGAAGGTATCTCATCGCGGGCATTTCGGCTTTACTTGCTTTATTTGTCGATGGAGGGCTCATCGTTTTGATCACGTTGATCGCTTCCTTAATCATCCTTTTTCCTCCGATGTTCATTTTGGGGATGGTTACGCCGAATCTTATTAAATTCGCGGTCGCGGACAAAGGGTTTTCGGGCAAGATTGTCGGCTTAGTCGAATCGATGAATACGATCGGCTCGATTCTTGGGACGTTGCTACCAACGTTCGTGACGATCCCTTTCATGGGGACGCCATTAAGCTTTGCCTTGTTTGGAATGATCCTTGTTTTGCTTGGCTTGATCTATATCGGATTTGAAATCTATGGCAATTTCAAAGCCAAAAAAGTGGAAGAGCCTGCTATAAAAGAAGAGACACGTGCCCCGAAAAAAGGTGTTGTAGCCAAAATTGTCTTTGCTTCGCTTTGCCTAGGATTAGCGATTACGGGAACTGTCTTAGATGCCAAATCGGGATTCGTCTTTTGGGGAGATGGAACGATCATCTATGAAAGCGAATCGATCTATAACTATCTGCAAGTAAGCGAAACCTCTTCGGCTTATTATTTCTCGACCAACGTCATGTTCAGCGTGCAATCCGTCCATAAGAAGGATGATTCTTTGACGGGCATGTATTATGACGAATGCCTGATGGCCGCTTATATGGCCAAACAAGAAAAAGAAGAAGAGGAGAAAGTCTCCGTTCTTGTATTAGGCAATGCAACCGGCACCTACGCTTCTTTGCTAAAGAACGAAGAGCATTACCCCTTTGAAACGGAAATCGATGGCGTCGAAATCGATCAGGCGATCATCGACCTCGGTTATCAATATTTTGGCTGCCCTAAGGACATGAATGTCTATTGCGATGATGGCCGTGCCTTTTTGCGGAAGAGCAAGAAAGAATATGACGTCATCATGGTCGACGCTTATTCTTCTATTGCCGTCCCTTTCCAGATGACGACTGTCGAATTCTTCCAAGACGTCGCGAATCATCTTGCGCCGAATGGGGTTATGGTCATGAACATCAATATGTATTCGGAGAAGAAGAATTCGATGAATGCCGCTTTATGTGATACGGCTTCTTCTGTTTTCGAAGAAGTGGTTGGCTATCGCGTCCAAAATAGCAGCAATTTGGAGGTGTTTGCTTGCAAAGAAAAAGGAATCATCTCGAGAATGGAAACTTGCCTTCCTTTGGTCCAAGAGCCATTTTTGAAGACAAAATTATCTCGCGTAGAAGAAAACGCTTATGTTGTCGAGGATGGAGGAATCCGTTTGTATGATTCTTCTGGAGACGTCGAAGTCAAAGCGATGTCGACTGTTGATGGCCTAATCTTTGCCGAACTCGATGGATATCGCGAGGCCTTCCGAAAAGGCGGATTAAAAGGGTTATTTGAATACCTATTCTCTTAAGAGAAAGTTATAATAAAACCATAAGGAGCTATTATGAATCACGAATTTAAAAAACTATTAGTCGCTTTAGAAGCTTATCGCCTTCGTCAAGACCTTGTCTATATCGAGGAAGGGATCAAAGAAAACGTCCAAGTCGAGAAAAAGGAAGACGATGGTTTCTTTAAGAAAATCGGGAAATCGATGTCGAATTCCGTCAAGAAAAGCCGGACCGAAAATCTTGAGAAATCCAAGAAGGCGGATGAAGATCGCCTTCAGGATATCGCTTCCGTGTACGGGAATCTTGTTTCCGACCACGTCGAATTGAAAAATGCGATTGATGCCATCATTAAAAACGATAACGATCGCCTTCTTTTCGCCTGCGCTTATTTGCTAAGCGATAAAAACGAATACGAAGAGAAAGATAAGACGCGTGGAGATGTTTCTTTCCTCCTTTTTGGAGATGCCAAGAAGCTTTCTGAAGTCAGCAAAGCAGCCTTCTCCCACGCCGCCCAAGTGACTCCTGGTGTCTTTGGATCAATGAAAGGCAGCGAAGCGGTCATCTATGCTTTGCAAGGATATCTATCTTCTTCTAGGAATGGCGATTGCGCCTATTGCTTGGCCCATAATGATTTCGATGGTGTTGCTATCGATGAAGCGGTGGCCAAAGCCGCGATCGCTTTGGAAGCCATCTTGCTTATGGGCAACAAGAACATGCCCTATTGCAAAGACGATGGCGTCTTGGCAGAAGAAGCCTTCTTTGCCTTGAGCCGTAATGATCTATGTGCTGCTTTAGCGTTAAGAAGCTATCTCCTTACGCTTCAAAAAGAAGAAAGCGACTTCCTCGATCAAGTCAAATCCATCCTCCGTTCTCTTTCCTTGCTCCGCTATGAAGCCGAAGTTCTCCGCATCGTCGAGAAGAAAGACATCGATTCGACGAAAGACAAAATCGCCATCATCGATTTGGCCATCGAACACATCGCCAATCTTCTTAAATAAGAAAAAGGCTACTGCCTCCGATGAAAGGGGACATGTGGTATCATCACGCCAAGAATTAAAGCATCGAAAGGCTCATCATGGATTTTGTTGATGGCTTGCAGCCCATCGTAAGCGCAGGAAACATCGTATTTGGCGTATTCCAAGACGCGTTTGACCGCCATCGAGAGATCGCGGTCGTCTTCGGCTAGCAACAGCTTCATAATCTTTTCTCCTGCCATCATTTTATTGGCTTTGCCTAAAAAGTACTTAAATAAAGTTATCTTTCGCTCAAGTTAGGATAAAATTTGTTATCCTTCTATAGAAGATTGATATGGGAAAAGGACTAAAACATTTACACCTAATCAATAAACACCGTCATCGCGTCATCGCTAACGGCTTTCATTGCGGCATCTTTTTCCATTGCCTTTTCCACGATTTGAGCAAATATAGCCATCCCGAATTCTCGCAATCGAAGCGCTTTTATGTTGGGGACCATTCTCCGGTATTCGAGCAGCGGTTAAGGAATGGCTATTTTTCAACCATCTGCCAACACCATACCAAACGGAACAAACACCATTGGGAATATTGGACTGATTTCTTCTATGGCAATTTGGTCGTGATGACGATGCCTTGGGTATATGCGACCGAGTATGTATGCGACGTCATCTCGGCTTCGAAAACCTATAACGAATCTTCCTTTCGCTTAGAAACGCCGTTGCTATATTTCCGAAAACACGTTGGGAAATATTATATGACAACAGCAACCAAAGAATATATTCTTTGGGCTTTGTCTCGATATGCAGAGATGGGCTTCAAAGGCCTCAAAAAGAAAGACACGAAAAAGAAATACGAAGAGATTGTTTCCACCCACCCAAAGGTGGAGCTAATCTCCTCCCTCCATCCTGAGGAAGGTTTGCCTTCTTTGGTTGAAGGTATAAAATAGTCGCGCCACATAGTGGGGTAATGCATGAAGAACAAAACCATCGTCATCGGCTGCGGTAGGCTAGGATCGGCCATCGCAAGCTATTCTTCCCAGAAAGGGGAAAGTGTCATTGTCTTAGACAACCAGAAGAAATCTTTCGATCGTCTATCCGATATTTTTTCGGGCTATACAATCGCTTGTGATGCAACGGATATTGACGAATTGATTGATGCCGGAATCGAGAACGCGCGTTCGGTGATCATCACCACCGGAGATGATAACGTCAATTTGCTTTTGGCCATCGCCTGCGCCGATTTATTTCATGTCCCCTATATTTATGTCCGTTTCGATGATCCTTCCGCCGGATTGCTCATTCAAGGGAAACCGATTCACCCGATCTTCCCCTTCCAGCTTTCGCGGGATCGCTTCTCCATTTTGCAATCGGGGGCCGAAAAATGAAAATCGTCATTGCTGGAGGGAATTCCCAAGCCGAATTCATCGTTGCCAACTTCAAGGGGAAGGGGAACGAGCTCATCGTCATCAACCCCAACAAAGACGTTGCCGATTCGATTTTGAAACGTTGCCGCGTTCCGGTTTATGTTGGCTCTCCTTGGCGTAAATACGCTCTTGAAGAAACCGATTCTTATGATGCGGACGTCTTCATCGCTTTATGCGATAAAGATACCGATAATTTCGCTTCTTGCACCTTAGCCAAGCGCTGCTTCAACGCCAGGAAGACCATCTGCGTCGTCTCTAACCCGAAAAACGTCGATCTTTATACAAAGCTTGGCATCGATTCCGTCATTTCTTCTACTTATTTGCTTTCAGAATCGATTCAACGTTCTTCCTCGGTCGAATCGATGATCAAGACGCTATCCTTAGATAACGATAAGGTCAATGTCATCGAGGCGACGATTTTGTCGAAGCACCGTATCTGCGATAAGAAGATTATGGAGATCGGCTTCCCGAAATACGCTTCGATCGCGGCTATCTACCGTAATTACCAAATCATCATTCCTAACGGCCAAATCGAATTGAAGGCCAAAGACGTCTTGCTCGTGGTCACGGCCAAAGAAAACCAAAAGAAGATTTTGGCTTATCTACAAGCCGAGAAAGATTTCGAGCCACTTAAAGAAGAAGAGCCGGTTGTCGAAGAGACTAAGAAAAAGCCCATGCGCTCAGTTGCTAAAGCCATCAAAGAAGGCGTGAAAGCCGTCAAAAAGAAACGGGAAGCCTCCAAAGAGAAGAAAAAAGCGAAAAAATGAATCGATTGAAGAAAGAAGTAACGGGTTTTCGTCTGGTTTTTGGGTATCTAGGAATCTTTTTTGTTTTCCTTTCTTTGCTCAATGCCCTCCCTTTGATCTTTCTTGCTTTCTTCCCAGAAGAGTGGAGAGCAGCGATCCCTTTCTCTATTTCTGCGGGAAGCTGCCTTGTTTTGGGATTGATCCTTTATTTCGGCTTCATTTTCAAGCGTCCTAAGGCACGGTTCCAACGCTTCGAGGAATCCTTGCTTCTTATCTTGATTTGGGTAATGGCCGTCATTAGTGGTGCATTGCCTTTCTTTGTTGCCAATTTGATGGGCAATATGACGATGGGTTTCAGCGAATCGATCTTCGAATCGGCTTCGGCTTATTCGACGACGGGATTAACCATCTTCAAAGATTATTTGGATACAAATGTTTTAGGGGCTGCCGCTCCCTTAGGAGAAGGGGTATCGTTCTGCCCACATATCTTCACCTATCACCGCGCCCAAATGCAATTCGTTGGGGGCGTGGGCTTGGTTTTGCTTGTTGCTAGCGTCTTAGGAGGACAAGGAGGAACCTCTCTTTATGTCACCGAAGGCCATAGCGACAAATTGCTTCCTCACCTTGGCAAATCGGCTAAATTGATCTTCGGCATCTATTTGCTATATACGGTGATTGGCGTGATTGCCTTGGTCTTTTCGGGGATGCCATGGTTTGAAGCCATCTGCACTTCGATGTCTTCTCTTTCTGGCGGTGGCTTCTCCCCTCGAAGCGAGAATATCTACGCTTACCGGGCTTTCGAAGGGACCGTAATGCCTGGATCTTTTGTGCCAGTTCATCCCTTAGCCATCGAAGCGATTGTTTCGATCCTCGTCATCCTTTCTTGCATCAGCTTCGTTCTCCATACGTTCTTGTTGCGGGGAAGGTTTAAGCAATTCTTCAAAGACGATGAAATCCGTTATGCTTCCGCGATGATCGGGACGTTTATGATCGTTGCTTTCTTTGGGGCTTGCACGAACATCAATATCGAACTCGCGGATAATCCCTTCTTCTATAACGCGGGATATATCGCTAGAGATACGGCTTTCTATATGATCCAAGCGGCAACCAACGCAGGGTTTACCAATACTCCATTGACCCGTTATCTCGAGTTAGGGAAACCGCTTCTATATCTATGCACGATCCTCATGATCGTCGGCGGTGGAGCAGGAAGCTGTGCGGGTGGTATCAAGCAATACCGTATGACGATTGCTTTCAAAGACCTCATCCATAAATTGCGCTTCCGCTTTGCTCCATCCAGGCAAAGATATCCGAAGACCACCTATCGTTATGGCGAAAGAAGAGAGCTTACTTCTGAGATGAGCAAGGAAGCTTACAATTACATCCTCTTGTTCTTGATGGTCTTTGTCTTGATGGTGACGACATTA